>NZ_JBOCEF010000006.1:0-139727 GCF_050586345.1 Rhodovulum sp. DZ06 | reverse complement strand
CGTTGCCCATATCCGCATTCTTGTCAGACGCTTGGCTCGCTTCCACGCCCCGCCCATCGAATTATGAGTCGGGCTCTAAGGTAGAGTCCGCCCGATCAAGGAGACGGGCTCATGAAGCGATCGCGGTTCAGCGAGGAGCAGATCATCGGGATCCTGCGGGAGCAGGAAAACGGGGAGAAGACGGCGGACGTTTGCCGCAGGCATGGCGTCAGCACGGCGACCTTCTACAAGTGGAAGGCCAAATACGGCGGCATGGACGTCTCGGAAGCGCGCCGGCTCAAGACGCTCGAAGACGAGAACGCGCGGCTGAAGAAGCTTCTCGCCGAGGCGATGCTGGACAACGCCGTCCTCAGGGACGTCGCAGGAAAAAAGTGGTGAGGCCCGCCGCCAGACGCAGCGCCGTCGCGCATGTCTGCGCCGAACACGGCGTCAGCCAGCGGCGGGCCTGTGCGATCCTGGGCGTCGACCGATCCTCGGTTCGCTATGTCGCCAGCCGCGGCGATGACGCCGAACTGCGCGAAGCGCTGCGCACAACGGCCGCCGAACGCCGCCGCTTCGGGTATCGGCGCATCCACGTCATGCTCGAACGACAGGGCTGGTCGATGAACCTCAAGAAGCTGCGCCGCCTCTACGCCGAGGAAAAGCTGCAGGTGAGGCGCCGCGGCGGCCGCAAACGGGCGCTGGGAACCCGCCGGCCGATCAGCGTGCCGGACGCCCCGAACCAGCGCTGGAGCATGGACTTCGTATCCGACGCCTTCACCGACGGTCGCCGCTTCCGGGTCTTCACCCTGGTGGACGACTTCACGCGCGAATGCCTGGCCCTGGTCGCGGACACTTCGCTGTCGGGGCGACGCATCGCCTGTGGATCGGCGTGGAATAAGGACCCCGTCTGAGGGATGATCGGCGTCCAATCGGGACCCCCCTGGCGTTGGGGTCCACGATGCTCCCGAGGTAATCGGGGGCCGAGATTGGGATGCTGGTTGTGGAGACGATCGCGAAGATCCGCCGCGCGTACTTCGTTCAGGGAAGGTCTATCAAGGCGATCTGCCGGGAATTCCGGGTTTCGCGGAAGACGGTGCGGAAAGTGATCCGCTCGCAGGAGACGGATTTCGTCTACGAGCGGACGTCCCAGCCCCAGCCGAAGATCGGGCCGTGGCGGGACGAGCTCGACGGGCTGCTGACCGCGAACGCCGGGCGCGCGCCGCGGGAACGGCTGACGCTGGTCCGGATCTTCGAGGATCTCCGCGGCCGGGGTTATGACGGCGGCTACGACGCGGTGCGCCGGTATGCGGCCGCCTGGAAGCGCCGGGAAAGCGAGGCGACGGCGGCCGCATACGTGCCCCTGAGCTTCGCGCCCGGCGAGGCGTACCAGTTCGACTGGAGCCATGAGATCGTCGTCATCGACGGGGTGACCATGACGATCAAGGTGGCTCATGTCCGGCTCTGCCACAGCCGGATGATGTTCGTGCGGGCCTATCCGCGCGAGACCCAGGAGATGGTGTTCGACGCCCACGACAAGGCCTTCGCCTTCTTCGGCGGCGCCTGCACCAGGGGCATCTATGACAACATGCGGACCGCGGTGGACGCGGTATTCGCCGGCAAAGAGCGGCGCTACAACCGGCGCTTCCAGCAGATGTGCGGCCACTATCTGGTGGAGCCGGTCGCCTGCACCCCGGCCTCGGGCTGGGAGAAGGGACAGGTCGAGAATCAGGTCGGCGTGATCCGTCGGCGGTTCTTCACGCCGCGGGTCCGGGTGAAGAGCTTCGAGGAGCTGAACGCCTGGCTGCAGGACCAGTGCATCGCTTGGGCGCGCGCGCACCGTCATCCAGAGCGGTTGGACACCACGATCTGGGAGGCGTTCGAGGCGGAGCGGCCGAGCCTCGTGCCGTATCGCGGCCCCTTCGACGGCTTCCATGCCGTGCCGGCCGCGGTCTCGAAGACCTGCCTGGTCCGCTTCGACAACAACAAGTACTCGGTCTCCGCCGCTGCGGTGGGGCGCCCGGTCGAGATCCGCGCCTATGCCGAGCGGATCGAGATCCGTCAGGACGGCCGGGTGGTCGGCGAGCACAGTCGCGCCTTCGGCCGTGGTCGGAAAGTGTACGACCCTTGGCACTATGTGCCTGTGCTGGCGCGCAAACCCGGCGCCCTTCGCAATGGCGCGCCGTTCAAGGAATGGGAGCTGCCGAGCTCCCTCGGACGCGTCCGGCGCAGGCTCCGGAACGTCTCCGACGGCGATCGCCAGATGGTCGAGATCCTGGGCGCCGTTCTCGGCCCCATTGCGCTGGAGGGGGGATCGACGCGGTCGAGGCGGCCTGCGCCGAGGCCCTCGCCGACGGCGTCCATTCAGCGGACGTGATCCTCAACATCCTCGCCCGTCGGCGGGAGCCCGAGCCGCCCGCCCCGATCATGACGCCCGAGGCGCTGCGCCTCGCCCACGAGCCGGTCGCCGACTGCGCCCGCTACGACAGCCTGAGGAGGACCGCCCGATGATGGACCGCGCCGAGATCCTGACCACCATGGCCGCGCTGAAGCTGTTCGGCATGAAGGCCGGTTACGACGAGATCGTCGCCGCAGCCGTGAAGCGGGAGCATGAGCCCCAGCGGATCATCGGGGACCTGCTCGCAGCCGAGCTGAGCGAGAAGCAGGCGCGCTCGATCAAGTATCAGATGACCATCACGCGGATGCCCTTCGCCAAGGAGATCGACGAGTTCGGCTTCGAGGGCACGCCGATCAATGAGACCCTGGTCCGGGACCTTGCGGGCGGGGCGTTCCTTGAGCACCAGCGCAATCTCGTGCTGGTCGGCGGCACGGGCACGGGAAAGACCCATCTCGCCGTCGGCATCATCCGCGCCTGCATCCGCGCCGGCGCCCGCGGACGGTTCTTCAACGTCGTCGATCTGGTCAACAAGCTCGACGCCGAGGCCCGCGGCAACCGCCAGGGACGCACCGCCGACCTGCTCTGCCGGCTCGACTTCGTCGTGCTCGACGAACTCGGCTATCTTCCCTTCGCCCAGACCGGCGGGCAGCTGCTCTTCCATCTCATCAGCCGGCTCTACGAGCAGACCTCCGTGATCGTCACCACCAACCTGGCCTTCGGCGAATGGCCGAGCGTCTTCGGCGACGCGAAGATGACGACGGCGCTCCTCGATCGCCTCACCCACCACTGCGAGATCATCGAGACCGGCAACGAGAGCTGGCGCTTCAAGAACCGCGCCTGACCCCGAAAGCATGACAATCCGCACAGCCCTGACCGCCCCTGCGCCTACGGCTCAGGGGCGGTCAGGGCTGTGCGGAAGAGGGGTCCCTTTTCCGCGCCGATAGGGGGGCCCGATTGCGCGCCGATTGACACATCGCCCGCGAGCTGGACGCCGTGATCGCCCGACGCGGCCGTCCGCGCACCTGCGTTTCCGACAATGGGACCGAATTCACCGGCACGGCGATGCTGGCATGGAGCGAGGCCCGGAAGGTCGACTGGCACTTCATCGCGCCGGGCAAGCCGCAGCAGAACGCCTTCATCGAGAGCTTCAACGGCAGGCTGCGCGACGAGCTGCTGAACGAGACGCTGTTCTCGGGTCTCGGCCACGCCCGCGGCGTCCTGGAGGCGTGGCGACGCGACTACAACGAGGTCCGGCCGCATTCGGCGCTCGGCAATATCCCTCCGGGCGAATTCGCCCGGAACATCACTCTTGCCCAGGCAGCCGCCTGACAGGCAGATTTCAGCCGCGGACTCTCCCAATGGCTGGAGGAGTAACGGGGCTCACGTCAATTTCCATCCAACAACGAGCTCGCTCTGACGGTTGACCGCCGCCTTTTCTAAGAAAATACGGCGATCAGGATATGCGGCTCGCAGGGCCCTGGAGTTTCCCAGCTCTGATCAGGGTGACGGGCTGGCTGCGCCACCGGGATTGTGCACGTCGGGTGCAGCCTGCGTCTTGTACAGACGACCAAAGAGGCTGGGGGTGCTACCAAGGAAACTTTCAGACACCCTCTCGCAGAGCATCCACATACCCCCTCATACGAAGGATCCTGGAGAGGCCCCCGGCGATCATCGCATCTATCGGGCTTGCGCCACCCAGTTCAGGCCCGCCGTTGGGCATGCGAACCCAGTCGCGTGACGTCGGCCGGTCGAAGTAGAGTTCAAGAGACGTGTAGAGACCGATCAGAGCGCTGAGACGCAGCATCTGATCGCTCGACAGCTCGCCCACGCAACCAGATTGCCTCGCCTGCTCCCAGATGACTTCTGACATGTCAGCCAAAGTCGCCGCTTCATGCGGGGCGAGTGACCAGGCATCGGCGATCCGTGCGAAGGCCTTGAGGGCGACATCCTGCCGATCCCGGGCGCTGCCTTCCAGACTATAGCTGTTCATTCGGCGCTCCTGCAGGCAACCCCAGAGAGGATGCGGCCCTGCCGGAAGGCTTTCAAGTCCGTCCAGCATATGCTCGCCGCACAGAAGCCCCTTTGCTCAGATCGCACCGAAGCTCGGCCATCGAGCCATCCCAGGCACTCGTTCCTGAGCGCACGCGCCTCCCCTGAGATCTCCCAGACCTCCCTCACCGCTCGCGATCAGGGCAAGGAATCATCTCCTCGGCGCCGCTGCAGCCGAGGCTTGCAAACCGGCGCCGCCGCTTGCACATCCGCATGCTCACACTGGATCGCAGGTCGCGAACGCGCCGGAATAACCCTGCCGTTTCAGTAGGTTGGAAAAATCTCAGCCCGGCTCCTACCGCCGGAGCCAGCTTGCCCCTCCCGCCGCCCACACGGCGAGAGATGAAAGCGCCCCCGCAAGGGGGCGTTTTTCGTTTGCGCCCCCGCCCGGCGCCACCCCCTGCCCCGCCCGCGAAGACCAGGCCTCCGGCTCGCGTCCGGGCGCGGCGGCTGCTAGCCTTGCGAAACCGCCCGGGGAAGGCGGGGACCGACGGGGGGAGAGCGAGCCGCATGGCCCAGAGGGTTTTCATCGATATCGGCGCCCATGACGGCGCAACCGCGCGGGCGGTCTTCGCCGCGCCCTTCGCCTTCGACCGGGTGATCTCGGCCGAACCGGACCCGGCCATGGTCGCCCACCTGTCCGGGCAGTTCGCCGACCGCATCGCGGCGGGGACCTACGCCGTCGCCCCGGTGGCGCTGGCTGAATCCCGCGGGCGGATGACCCTTTACGGCGACAACCGGGGCGGGGGCGCGTCGCTGCTCGCCGCCAAGGCCCAGCAGGGCGAGGCCAGGGGGGTCGAGGTCGAGACCCTCGGCTGGGACGATTTCCTCTCGGCCTGGGACCTGCGCGGGGCGGAGCTCTACGTCAAGATCAACTGCGAGGGCGGCGAGATCGGCATCCTGCGCAGCATCATCGCCCATGACCGGGGCGAGATCCGCAGCCTGGTGGTCGACTACGACATCATCAAGACGCCCTGGGGCGGCTGGAAGAAATGGGCCTCGATGCGCGCGCTGCGGCGCGCGGGCCTGGCCTATGAGCTGTCGGAGGAGGTGTTCGTGAAGCGCGGACGCCGCCCCCACATCGTCAACTGGCTCTCGGCCCTGCCCGAATTCCAGGACCCGCCCGCGCCGCGCGATCCGCTCAACCGGATGCAGGTGGCGCGGGTGCGCTGGCTGGAACTGGTCTCGGCCCTCGGCATCCGCCACGACCTGTTCAAGATGCGCCGCCGCCGGGCCTGACGCCGGGCCCGGCGCCGGGGGCGAGGGCCATGGCGCGGGCGCGGGCGCGGGGGACGGCGCTTGCCGCCCCCCCCTGCCCGGTTCAGGCCTTGACCGCTTTCGGCGGCGTGCGCGACAGCTGCACCGCGAGGATGCCGGCCGCCACGATGGCCACCCCGACGACGTCGCGCGGGCCCATCGTCTCGCCCAGCACCACGGCGGCGATGGCGACGCCGAGGAAGGGGTTGAGGAAGTGGAAGGTCGCCGCGCGCGTCGCGCCGATGCGGCCGATCAGGTGGAACCAGATCACCGTCGCCGCCAGCCCCGGCCCGAGGGTCGTGTAGACGAAGGCCAGGCCCAGATCGAGGGTCCAGTTCACCACCAGCGTCTCGGTCGACACCCCGATCACCGCCAGCGCGGCCGAGCCGACCAGCATCTGCAGCCCCACCACGGTCCAGACATTGCCGCCCCCTGCCATGCCGCGGGCCAGCAGCGTCGCCACCGCCAGCGCCATCGCGCCGACGAGGCACAGGCCCACGCCGACGATGTCCGCCCCCGCGCCGACGCGGCCCGACATGATCAGCACCACGCCCGCAAAGCCGCCCACGAGGCCGAGGTAGCCGACGGGCGAGAGCCGGTCGCCGAACACCGCCCGGCCCATCGCCGCCACGATCAGCGGCAGCATCGAGGCGATGACGGCGGCGAGGCTCGCCTCGACCGTCTGCATGGCCTGGAAGTTCAGCCCGAGATAGATCGCGTTCTGGCACAGGCCGAACACCGCCACCGCCGCCCACTGGCCGCGGGTGAGCGACAGCTTCTCGCCCAGCATCCGCGCGACGACGAGGGCGATGACGCCCGAGATCAGGAAGCGCAGCGACAGGGCGTGGAAGGGGGGGGCGTGCTCCACCACGATCCGGGCCGAGGTGAAGGCCGAGCTCCAGAGCGTTGCGAAGAGAAGGCCGAGGCCCGCCGATTTCCAGTCCATTCCGCGTCCTTTCGGCGTGAAATGCACGCCCTTTCCGGCCCGGGGCCGGGCGCGGCCAAACATCGTTAGCGGCCAAAACCATCGCTCGCCAGCCTTGAGATTTGCACCGGGCGCATGGCTGCCATGCAACAGGCGCCGATTCAGCCGCGGGCAGGCCCCCGCGCCGCAGACCGGCCTGCCGCGTGACCGGGGCGCGGGGCGGGCTATCTGGCCCCTCGCACCCCGCTTCCCGCCCTCGCCGACCCCGGAGCCCCCATGTCCAGCGCCGCCGACGCCTCCCCCGCCCCCGACAGCCGCGATGCCGCCCCCGGCGCGCGGGCGATCCACCTTGGCGCGCTGGTGGCCTCGAAGGCCGCGGATGCGCTGGCGGACCCGAAGCTGACGCTGGCCTGGCTGCTGACCGCGCTGGGGGCGCCCGGCGGGATCATCGGCGCGCTGGTCCCGGTGCGCGAGGCGGGGGCGCTGCTGCCGCAGATCCCCATCAGCCGCGCGCTGAAGGGACGGCGCCGGGCGCCGGTCTGGGCGCTGGGCGCGGTGGGACAGGGGCTGGCGGCGGCGGGGATCTGCGCCGCGGCGCTGGCGCTTGAGGGCGCGGCGGCGGGCTGGGCGGTGCTGGCCTGCGTGGCGCTGCTGGCGCTGTCGCGGGCGGCGTGCTCGGTCACCTACAAGGACGCGCTGGCGCGGACGGTCGAGAAGGGCGGGCGCGGGCGGATCACCGGCCTCGCGGCCTCGCTCGCCGCCGCGGCGGCGCTGGGATACGGCGCGGCGGCGGCCACGGGGATCTTGCCGCTGACCACGGGCGCGGTGGCGCTGGTGGTGGGCGCGGCGGCGGCGCTGTGGCTGCTGGCGGGGGCGGTGTTCGCGCGCCTGCCGGAACCGGCGGCGGAGGACGAGGGGGGCGAGGAGGCGGCGCAGGGCCTCGGGGCCTTCCTCGCGCCCCTTGCGCGGTCGTCCCAGCTGCGCCGCTTCATCCTGGCGCGGGGGCTGCTGACCGGCACGGCGCTGGCGCCGCCCTTCGTGATGATGCTCTCGGCCTCGGGGGACGAGGGCGCGACGCTCGGCCATCTCGGGCCGCTGGTGGTGGCGGCGGCGCTGGCCTCGATCGTGTCGGGCTGGCTCTGGGGACGGCTGGCGGACCGGTCCTCGCGCCGCACGATGATGTGGGCGGCGGGGATGGCGGCGGTGTCGCTCGGCGTGATCGCCTGGCTGGGTCAGGGGATCGGCGCCGCCGGGGCCGAGGGCTTCGGGCTGCCCGGCGGGATCGCGGGCGCGCTGACCGCGGGGACGGCGCTGTTCTGCGCCCAGGTCGCCTATGAGGGGGTGCGGGCGGCGCGCAAGCTGCACCTGACCGACATGGCCGCGGATGCGGACCGGGCGCAGTGGACGGCGCTGTCGAACTCGGTCGTCGGGGTGATCCTGCTCGCGGGAGGGGGCTTCGGAATCGTCGCGCAGCTCTTCGGCCCGGCCGCCGCGCTCTGGGCCATCGCCGCGCTGGCGGCGCTGGCCATCCCCGTCGCCGCGGGGTTGGAGGAGGTGCAGGAGGACGCCTGACGCCCCCTGCCCTTGGCGCTGAAGCCGCGCCTCAGTCCTCCATGAAGGGCGGCGCCAGGTCCCAGTCGAGCCCGCGCGGCATGTCCGAGGACGGCTTCGCGGCGAATTCCGGCGCGCGCTTCTCGCGGAAGCTCGCCACGCCCTCCTTGCCGTCGCCCATCGACAGGTCGAGCATCGCGCGGCTGTCGGCCCGGTGCGCCTCGATCGGGTGGCGCGCGCCGGCCATGCGCCAGATCAGGTTGCGGTTCACCGCGACCGAGACCGCCGCCGTGCCCTTCACGTAGCGCCGGGCGCGGGCCTTCGCGGCGTCCAGCAGCTCCTCATGCGGGACCACCTCGGCGGCGAAGCCCGCGGATTTCGCAGCCTCGGCGGACTGGATCTCTCCGCTCATGGTCCAGTCCAGCGCGTTCTGCATCCCGATCAGCCGCGGCAGGAACCAGGACGAACAGGCCTCCATGCAGATGCCGATCTTCGAGAAGACGAACCCCACCTTGGCCTTGTCGGACATGATCCGCGCGTCCATCGGCAGGGTCATGGTGGCGCCGATGCCGACGCCCACGCCGTTCATCGCGGCGATCACCGGCTTCTTCATGCGGTAGAGGCGCAGCGTGACGGTGCCGCCGAGGTCGCGGATCTTCTCGGCGTCCGGGCCGTAGGGGTCGACGTCCTCGGGCAGGCCGAACACGTTGTCGCCCTGCACCTCGTCCCCCTCGAGGTCCATGCCCGCGCAAAAGCCGCGCCCCGCGCCGGTGACGATGATCGCGCGCACGGAATCATCGGCGTCGGCGGTCTCGAGGAACTCCAGCAGCTCCTCGGTCATCTTCACGGTGAAGGCGTTCAGGCGGTCCGGACGGTTGAGGGTCAGCACCCCGATCCCGTCCTCGTCCACCTCCCACAGAAGGGTCTCGTATTCCATGCGCGTTCTCTCCCTGTCGGCTCCGGTCCGGGGCGCATGAAACGCCGTTTCACCGGGCGCTGCAAGCGGCCGCGGCCGCGATCCGGCCGCTATGTCGCACAAGCCGAGGCGGACCCCGCCGGGGCCTGCATCTCGAAGGCGTGGAAGGCGTGGTTGTCCGGCGGCGTCAGGGCGACCGGGGTCCAGCCGCGACGGCGCAGCTCCTCGGTCAGGCCCATCACCTCGTCCCAGGCATGCATGATGATGAAGGTGCAGACCCGCTCGCGCTCCATGATCTCCACCGCCGCCGTCGCGGCGCCGGTCCAGCCCTCCCGCGCCGTGGCGCGGCGGTGGACGGCGATGTTCTCGGGGCTGCGCAGGCCCACGAAATCGATGATCCGCGCGTCCGTGGCCCAGGAGACATAGCCGACGTCATGCACCATCACCGCGCCGCCGGGGGGGATGTTGGCGTCGATCCAGTCGGCCACCCGCCGCTCGTACCCCGTGCCGCCGATGGCGAGCTCCACCCCCCGGTCCCAGCGGGCGGGCAGCGTGGGCGCCAGCAGCAGCAGCGAGCCGAGGATCGCCCCCCGCGCCAGCGCGCCGGGGGCGCTGCGCAGCGGCGCGGCGGCGCCGGTGGCGAGGAAGAGGGCGAGGGGCGGCAGGAACTCCCACAGCAGCCGGTCGCCGTTCTGGTGCACGATCTTGCCGTACCAGGCCGCCGAGGCGAGCATCAGCGCCAGCGCCCCGAGGAACACCGCCCGCTGGAGGGACCCGCGGGCGAACAGCACCCCGGCCCCCATCAGCCCCGTCCCCGCGAAAAAGCCCGAGAGGGCGGCGGCATAGTCCGAGGCGCGCTCGGGCAGGCTTTGCCAGGCCGGGCCGAAGACCAGCCGCTTGGCCGATCCGGTGGTCGGCAGCGGCGCGCCCGACAGCGCGTATTGCAGCGCCAGCAGCGCCAGCGCCGGCGCGACGCACAGCGCCGCCGCCCGCCAGGCGCGGGCGCGCTCCCGCCCCCCGTCCCGGCCCATGATCGCCGCCATGCGCAGCATCACCGCGGCCGAGAACACCCCCAGTTCCGGCCGGATGAAAGGCAGCAGCCCGCACAGGACCGCGGCGGCGGGCGAGAAATCGTCGCGCAGCGCGCAGCGGAAGGTCCAGAACAGGGCGGCGAGGACCCAGCTCGTCTCCAGCCCGTTGATCAGCACGTAGGACGGGAAGCCCCCGATCAGCGCGGCGACGGCCAGCCCCGCGGCCCAGGCCGGCCCCGCCCCCGCCGCGCGGCCCATCGCCAGCGCCCCCGAGGCGGCGGCGGCGACGCCGAGCCAGCACAGGACCCAGAGCCCCGTCTCGGGCCCCAGCAGCGCCGCGGCGGCGGCGGTCGCGAGCGTGTGCAGAAGGCTGGTCCCCCCGAGGATCAGCGGCCCCTCGCCCGCGGGCGGCGCGCCGTCCAGCAGCGCCTGCGCGTTGACCAGCACGATATAGGCGTCGTCGAGGGTGAAGAGCGGCCCGCCGAGGCTGCGCCAGTGAAGGACCGCGGCGACGGCGCAGAGCAGCAGGGACAGGCCGTGCAGCAGCGGCCAGGCGCGGGCGTCGGTCATCGGCGGGAAGGCTCCGGCGGAGGAGGGGGAGAGGCGGGGGCGAGGCGAGGCGGTCCGGGCGACTGTCGGCAAATCCCCCGCCCGGCGCAACCCGCGGGCGGGTGGATTGACGGCGCGGCGGCGGCGCGCGGTCGGACGGTGGGCGGGCGGCGCGCGCTTCAGGCCGCGCAGGGCCCGGAGGGGGCGTGCAGGCGGAAGGCGAGGAACCCGGCCCCCCCGGGCGTCGGCAGCCGCTCGACCCGCCAGCCGAGCTTCTCGGCCCCGCTGTCGAAGCCGAGCCAGCCGTTCCATCCGGTCGAGACGAGGGCCACGCAGGTCCCCTCCTGCTGCGCGACGGCCAGCATCCCGCCCGGGGCTGCGGCGGCGCCGATTGTCTCGGCTCCCGCCGCGCGCATGGCGTCAAGGCTCTCGGGCCGCCGCAGCCCGACCATGTCGATGATCTTCGCGTGCCCGGCCCAGGTGATGTAACCGACGTCATGGGCGATCAGCTCGGCGCCCGGGGGCAGCGTCTCCGCGATCCAGTCGGCCATGGCCTGTCGCCGGTCCTCTCCGGCGACGGCGTGGCGGACGCCCTGGAGGGCCCGCTCGGGAAAGCTCGCGCCGAGCCACAGAACCGTGCCTGCGACCGCGAGGCGCGCCAGCGCCCCGCCCGCGCTGCGCGCCGGGGCCGCCAGCGCCGCCGCCGTCCCCAGCGCCAGCGCCGGGATCAACCCCCAGAGCACCCGCCCCTCGTTCTGGCCGGCCACGTGCCCGTACCAGGCGGCCGAGAGCGCCGCGAGGGCGAGCGCGGCGGCGGAGACGGTCCGCACCGCGCCGCCCCGCTCGGCCGGGACGAGGAAGGCGAGCCAGAGCAGCCCGAAGCTGCCGAGGAACCGCGCCAGCGTCACCGCGTAGCCGAAGGCGCGCTCGGGGATCCCCATCGCGGCCACCCCGAAGAACAGCCGCTTGGCCGAGCCGGTGGTGGGCAGCGGCGCGCCCGACAGGGCCCATTGCGCCGCCAGCAGGGCCAGCGCGGGCCCGAGGCACAGCGCCGCCCGCGCCGCCGCCGCGCGCGCGTCCCCGCGCAGCAGCCAGGCCATGCGCAGCATCGCGGCGGCCGAGAAAACCCCGAGCTCGGGGCGCAGGAACGGCGCGATCCCGCAGACCAGCGCCGCCGTTCGCGAGACCGGGTCGCGCAGCAGCGCCGCGAACAGCCAGAACAGCAGCGCCAGCGTCCAGCTGGTCTCGAGCCCGTTGATCAGCACGTAGCCCGGCTCGGTCCCGCCGATGAAGCAGGCGGCGGTCAGCAGCATGGCCCAGGGCGGAGAGACCCCAGCGCGGCGGGCCATGGTCAGCGCCCCCGCCGCCGCCGCCGCGACGCCGAGCCAGTTGAGCGCGGCCAGCGCCGCTTCCGGAGAGGGCGAGAGGGCGGCGGGCACGGCGGCGAGGCTGTAGAGCAGGCTTGTGGCCCCGAGCAGCAGCGGCGCGTCCGGCCCGTCCATCGCCGCCGGCGCGCCCGCGGCCAGCGCCCTTGCGTTGGCCAGCACGATCCAGGCGTCGTCCAGCGCCAGCACCGGCCCGCCCCCGGCCCGGAGCCACCACCAGGCCGCGAAACCGCAGGCCAGGATGCTCGTTATATAAGAAATACGCCAGCCCGCGCCCGCTGCGTGCATGACATCCCCCGCCGGCTTCCATTCACAACGGGTTAATCTACGCAAATCCCGGCGGCGATTCTCGGGCGAAACGAAAAAGGCCGCCCCGAAGGACGGCCTTTCCCGAATTTTTCACGAAAGGATGGCGGGGCGTCAGCCCAGCTCTTTCTCCATCTCGGGGACGGCGTCGAACAGATCGGCGACCAGGCCGTAATCGGCGACCTGGAAGATCGGCGCTTCTTCGTCCTTGTTGATGGCGACGATGACCTTCGAGTCCTTCATGCCCGCGAGGTGCTGGATCGCGCCGGAGATGCCGACGGCGATGTACAGCTCGGGGGCCACGACCTTGCCGGTCTGGCCGACCTGCCAGTCGTTCGGGGCGAAGCCCGAGTCGACCGCGGCGCGGGACGCGCCGACGGCGGCGCCCAGCTTGTCGGCGACCTTCTCGATGATCGCGAAGTTGTCGGCCGAGCCCATGCCGCGGCCGCCGGAGATCACGATCTTGGCCGAGGTCAGCTCGGGGCGGTCGGACGCGGCGACCTTGTCCTCGACCCACTCGGACAGGCCGGGGTTCTCGGCGCCCGGGGCGGCCTCGACGGCGGCCGAACCGGTCATCCCGGCCGCGTTGAAGGACGCGGTGCGGATGGTCATGACCTTCTTGGCGTCCGCGGACTTCACCACCTGGATGGCGTTGCCGGCGTAGACCGGGCGGGCGAACTCGTCCGAACCCTTGATCTCCATGACGTCGGAGATGACCATCACGTCGAGCAGGGCGGCGACGCGCGGGGCGACGTTCTTGCCGGTGGTGGTGGAGGCGAACAGGATGTGCTCGTAATCCCCGGCCAGCGACACGATCAGCGCCGAGAGCGGCTCGGCCAGGCCGCGCGCGATGTCGTCGCCCGCGGCGGAGAGGACCTTGGAGACGCCGGCGATCTTCGCGGCTTCCTCGGCGCCCGCCTCGGGGACCAGCACGGTGACGTCGCCCAGCTGGGCGGCGGCGGAAGCGGCCTTGGCGGCCGCGTCGGCGACGAGGGCGCCGCCGGCGGTTTCAGCGATCAGAAGAACGGCCATCAGATCACACCCTTCTCTTTGAGCTTCGACACCAGGGTCGGCACGTCGGCGACCATCTCGCCCGCCGAGCGCGCGGCCGGCTCGGAGGTGGAGACGACGGAGAGGCGCGGCGAGACGTCGACGCCGTAATCGGCGGCGGTCTTCGTATCCAGCGGCTTCTTCTTCGCCTTCATGATGTTCGGCAGCGAGGCGTAGCGCGGCTCGTTCAGGCGCAGGTCGGCGGTGACGATGGCGGGCAGCTTGACCT
This sequence comes from Rhodovulum sp. DZ06, assembly GCF_050586345.1. Taxonomy (NCBI): domain Bacteria; kingdom Pseudomonadati; phylum Pseudomonadota; class Alphaproteobacteria; order Rhodobacterales; family Paracoccaceae; genus Rhodovulum; species Rhodovulum sp. DZ06. Next base: position 126,102 of record NZ_JBOCEF010000006.1, on the reverse strand, counting down.
TGATGGTCTGCAGGCCGCCGTCGACCTCGCGGGTCACGGTGGCGGCGCCGTCCGCGATCTCGACCTCGGACGCGAAGGTGGCCTGCCCCCAGCCCAGCAGGGCGGCGAGCATCTGGCCGGTCGCGTTCATGTCGTTGTCGATGGCCTGCTTGCCGGCGATGACCAGCTCGGGCTTCTCTTCGTCGATGACGGCCTTGAGCAGCTTGGCGACGGCCAGCGGCTCGACGTCGGTGTCGACGCTGTCGGACGCCTCGATCAGGATCGCGCGGTCCGCGCCCATGGCGAGGGCGGTGCGCAGGGTCTCCTGCGCCTTGGCGACGCCGATGGAGACGGCCACGACCTCGGTCGCGACGCCCTTCTCCTTCAGGCGAATCGCCTCTTCGACGGCGATTTCGTCGAACGGGTTCATCGACATCTTGACGTTGGCGAGATCGACGCCGGAACCGTCCGCTTTCACGCGAACCTTCACGTTGTAGTCGATCACGCGTTTGACAGGCACCAGGACCTTCATGCGCGTTGCTCCTTCCAGCTCACCCCTCCCGGGGCCCCCGTCCCGCTCGGACGGCGTGTCGGGTTACGAGGCTTTTCCATACATTGCGCGCCGCAGCGTTGCGAGTGCGATCTGTTGCGCGAAACGTCGTTTCGAATTCTTGCTCGCCGTGGCGACCAGTTATGTGCGACGTGAAGGGAAGGCAAGCGCCCCTGCGCCGCATGTCGCGACGACAGGGGGGCTGAATCCGACCTTCACCAGCGCGGACGCGTTTTCCAGTGGGCCGCGGCCTGGTCCAGCGACCATTCGACGGCGCGGCGGATGACCTTGCCGAAGGCGGCGTCCATCGCCTCGACCCCGGCCAGCGGCCCGGAGGCGGCGGCGGGCGCGCGCCGCTCGATCGTGGTGGCGGCGAAGATCAGCCCGCCGGGTTCGGCCACCAGCTTGAAATTGAGGCGCACATAGGCTTCGAGCGCGCCGTTTTCCGGGGCCTCGACCTGGAATTCACGCAACTCCGTCAACAGGGTGTAGTCGGCGGCGAGGCCGGTGGCGCGGCGGCCGACCGAGAGGTCCTCGTCCGCGTTCTCGAAGCTTTCGACCAACAGGGTCTGGACCATCAGCGGCGCCCGGTCGACCCAGCGCGCGGCGGGGTAGTACTCGATCATCAGCGGGTGGGGGCGCACGGCGATGCGGTCGGTGTCGACGGCGGCGCCCGCGGTCGGCTCGTCGATCACCAGCTGGGCGGCGAGTTTCGGCAGCCCCTCCCGGAAGGTGCTCTTGGGGCTGAGACGATAGAGCGCGGGGGGCACGGCGGCCTGCTGGATCGCCCCGAGCGGGGTGCAGGCCGAGAGCGCGGCGGCCCCGGCCCCGAGCAGCAGCGCCCGGCGGGCGGCGCAGGGACGGGCGGCCGAGGGGGCGGCCGAGGGGGCGCCGGGATGGGCGCGGGCGGTGGCGCGGATCATGGGGTCGTCTCCTTCTCGGGCCGCGGCTCAGCGCCGGTACTCGGGGCGCTGGGTGCCGAGCAGGAAGCGGGCGGGGTCGCGCTCCAGCTTCTCGGTCACGCGCTGCAGGTTCTCCATCAGGCGGCGGCCCTCGTTCATGAAGCGGATGAACTGGGGCAGGCCCGCCTGCATGAAGGCGTTGAGCTGGGGGGTGTTCTCGCCCACCGTCTCGTCCAGCCGCACGGCGAGGTTGCGGGCGGCGACCAGCGCTTCTTCCAGTTCGGCGGACATCTGCGGCAGGTCCTCGCCCAGCGCGGCGGTGGTCCGCTCCAGCGTCCGGGCCATGGACCGCAGGTCGGCCATGATCGCGGGCACGTCGCCCTGCATCAGCTCCCCGGCCGAGGCGAAGGCGCCGTCGGCGGTCCCCAGCGTGTCCACCGCGGTGGCCATGGCGCCGTTGATCGCCGCCATGGTGTCGTTGGCGCGGATGAAGCTGTCGGTGGCGGTGGTCAGCGTGGTGGAGGCGTCGGCGGCCAGCCCCGGCAGCAGGTCGACCGCGGGGGCCAGCCCCTCGTTCAGCCGGGCGACCAGCTCGGCCACCCGGGCCGAGGCGCCGCGGACATCCTCGACGATCACCGGCAGGTCCTGCTGCGCGGCGCGGTCGAGGGTCTGCATCGCCTGCCCGGCCGAGCTCACGGCGGCGCGGGCGTCGGCGATCAGCGCCGCGCCCTCGCCCGTCGCCAGCGTTTCCACCGAGGCGGAGGCGGCGGCGACGGCCTTCAGCGTGCGGTCGGTCTGGGCCAGCACCGCGGCGGCCTCCTCGACCCGGCGCGCGGCGCCGTCGGCCAGCGTCGCGGCCCCGTCGGCGGCGCGGCGGACCGAGGCGAGCGCCGCCGTCCCCTCGCGCACCAGGCCCGGCGCGTCCTCGTCCAGCACCCGGCGGGCCGAGGCCCCGGCATCGGCGACCGAGGCGAGCGCGCGGGTGGCTTCCTCGACCGCGCCTTCCAGGCGGCCGACCGCGCCCTGCGCTTCTTCGAGCCGCGCGGCGGCGAGACCCCCGGCGACGGACACGCCGTCCGAGGCGGCCTCGATGCTGCGCAGGGTGGTCCCGGCCTGGGCCAGCGCGTCGTTGAGGCGGGCCATGACGCTCTCGGCCTCGGCCAGCCGCGCCTCGACCAGCGCGCCGACCGAATCGGCGCGGTCCGAGAGGCGGGCGACGGCGCCGCCCGCCGTCTCGCCCAACTCCGCCGTCACCCGGTCCACCGTCTCGGCGGCGCCGCCGAGCTGCCCGGCGAGCTTCGGGATCGTCTCGCGCATCAGCACGTCGGCGCCCTCCACCGCGCCCGCGGCGGCGTCGATGGCGGGGGTGGCGCGGGAGATGGCGTCATTGGCGGTGGTCATCGTCGCCTCGGCGGCGACCAGCGCCTTCTCGGCCGCATCCGCCGTGGGTTCGAGCTTCTGCGCGAAGCCCGCGATGCCCTGGGCGGCGTCGGCCACGTCGTCCGAGAGGCGCCGCACGTCCTCGAGCACCACCCGCAGGTCGGCGGTAGCGCCGTCGAGATTGGACAGGATGCCGGTCACGGCGCTCCGGTTCTCCTCGCCCACCACGGCGCGCAGCTCGGTCAGCAGGTTCAGCGCCTCCTCCATCACCGCGGGGGCGCCTTCGAAGATGCTGGCGATGGCGGATTTCTGCGACGGGATCTCGGGGACCCGATCGCCGGGGCCGCCGCGCAGCGGCGCGCCCTCGCCGCCCGACAGCGCCACGTAGGACACGCCGGTGACGCCCTGCATTTCCAGCGTCGCCACGGTCCCCTCGACGATGGGCACCTCGGCGCCGATCTCGATCCGCACCCGCACACTGTCGGGGCGGCCTTCATCTAGGAACAGCCCCGTCACCTGCCCCACCGGCAGCCCGTTGAACCGCACGTCCCCGGCCGAGCGCAGGCCCGAGACCGAGGGGAAGCGGATGTCGTAATAGGCGTAGTCCCGGTCCGCCTCGGCCTTGGCGAGGTAGAGGAACAGCGCCATGCCGCCGAGGATGCCGACCAGGGCGAAGAGGCCGATCAGGATGTGGTTCGCGCGGGTTTCCAAGGCGCTCTCCTTCAGGTTCGGGCGGACGCGGCGGCGGCGTCCGCCGCGGCGGCCCGGGCGCGGGGCCCGTGGAAATACTCGCGCACCCAGGGGTGATCGACGTCCAGCATGTCGCGCATCGTCCCCGTGGCCAGCACCTTCTTTTCCGCCAGCACCGCGATCCGGTCGCAGCAGGCGTGCAGGGTGTCGAGGTCGTGGGTCACCAGGAACACGGTCAGCCCGAGGCTGCGCTGCAAATCGCGGATCAGCTGGTCGAAGGCGGCGGCGCCGATGGGGTCGAGCCCCGCCGTCGGCTCGTCCAGGAACAGGATCTGCGGGTCCATGGCGAGCGCGCGCGCCAGCCCGGCGCGCTTGCGCATCCCGCCTGACAATTCAGACGGCAGCTTGCCGTTGGCGAGTTCGGGCAGGCCCGACAGCGCCACCTTCAGCCGCGCCAGTTCCGCGCGCAGCCCCGCTGGCAGGTCGAGATGCTCGCGCATCGGCGCCTCGACATTCTGCTGCACGGTCAGGGCGCTGAACAGGGCGCCGTCCTGGAACAGGACGCCCCATTTCTTCTCCATCTCGCGGCGCTGGTCCTCGTCGGCATTGGCCACGTCGGTGCCCAGCACCTCGATGGAGCCCGCGCGGGGCCGGTTCAGCCCGACGATGGTCCGCAGCAGCACCGACTTGCCGGTGCCCGAGCCGCCGACCACGCCCAGCACCTCGCCCCGCTGGATGTCGAGGTCGAGATTCTCGTGCACCACCTGCGGGCCGAACTGGTTCTTCAGCCCGCGGATGCGGATCACCGGATCGCTCATATCCCCAGCTCCGCGAAGAAGATCGAGAACAGCGCGTCGGCGATGATGACCGAGAAGATCGCCATGACCACCGAGGTCGTGGTCCGCCGCCCCACCGATTCCGAGGAGGCGCCCACCTGGAACCCCTGCCAGCAGCCGATCACCCCGATCAGCAGCGCGAAGACCGGGGCCTTCACCATGCCGACGATCATGTGGTTCACGTCCGTGTTCTCCTGCAATCGCGACAGGAACATGCCGGGCGAGACGCCGAGCTCGATCCAGCTCATCAGCAGCCCGCCCGCGAGGCCGGCGAAATTGGCGACGACGCCAAGGACGGGGAGCATGAGGAGTAAGGCCAGCGCCCGCGGCAGGGCGAGGACTTCGATCGGGTCGAGGCCGAGGGTGCGCATGGCGTCGATCTCTTCGCGCACCTTCATCGAGCCGATGGCGGCGGTGAAGGCCGATCCCGACCGGCCCGCGACGATGATCGCGGTCAGCAGGATGCCCAGCTCGCGCAGCACCGAGACGGAGATCAGGTCGACCACGAACACCTCGGCCCCGAAGTTCCGCAGCTGGACCGAGCCCTGGAAGGCGAGGACCACGCCGATCATGAAGGCCATCAGCGCGACGATGGGGACGGCGGCGAAGCCCGCCTCGCCGCAATGGTGGACGAGGGAGGTGAAGCGCAGGCGGCCGGGGCGGACAATGGTGCGCCCGATGCGCGAGAGGACGAGGCCGAAGAAGCCGAACCCTTCGAGCGTCGTGCGCCCGGCGGCCTCCACCCCCGCGCCGAAATCGGCGAGCCGGTCGACGGGCGTGCGCCGCGGCGGCGGGGCCGCGCGGTCGGGCATCGCGGCGCGGACGGCCTCGACCAGGGTCTTGCGTTCGGGGGTCAGGCCGACCAGGTCCACCTTCGCCCCCGCCTCGCCGAAGCGGCGGGCGAGGTCGAGCGCCAGCCACGCCCCCGCGGTGTCCATGGCGGTGACCCCGGCGACGTCGATGCGCACCCGCGCGGCGTCGCCGGGGGAGAGCCTGGCGGCGGCCTCGGCCGGCGCGCGCAGGGTGGCGATCAGCAGCGGGCCGGTGAAGGCCAACCGGAGCGCGTCGCCGCTGCGGTCGATGACAAGCTGTGGGGAAGGGTCGGGCGTGGGCATCCGGGCCGGGAAATCAGCGATTGAAACGGCGTGAAGCATCGCAGGCCGGAGCGGGCGCGTCCAGCGGCGGGGGGACGCGGCGCCGCGGTGTGGGCGGCGGCGCCGGGCGGCGGCGCAGCCGTCCGCTCTCCGGCCGCGAATGGGGGGCTTGTCCCCCTGAGCGGGCGGAGACGTGGGGAGGGAGGGGGACGGCCGGGCTCGGGGGCCGCGGGGGCCCCGCTCGCCCGCCCGGCCGCGCCGGGGGCGCGGCGGCGCTCAGCCCTCGCGGCGGGCGCGCAGGCGGCGCAGGTAGAACAGGATGGCGCCCAGCCCCATGGCGATCAGCCCCGAGCACAGCCCGGTCAGCAGCCGCTGCATCACCGGGACGCGATAGAAGCTCCCCGCCAGATCCCCCGCACCCTCGCCCCCCGCGGCCGTCGCCTCGCGCGCGGCCTGCAGCGACATGTCGATCCACCAGACGTTCAGGGCGGTCAAAATGGAAAGGGCGCCGGTGATAACCAGCGCCCATTGCAAAACGATCAGGAGGACCTCGCCGACGGCGCGCATCACACCTCTCTCAGGCCGCCCCGCCGGGGTCGCCCTTTCAACCGGCGGCGGCGATCCGCTCCGGCCCCGCCTCGACGCCCAGCGCGCGGCAGACGGCGTAGGGCAGATCGGGGTTGTTGAGCGTGTAGACGTGGAGCTGCTCCACCCCCTGCGCCGCCAGGCCCTGGCACTGCTCGGCGCAGAGCGAGACCGACAGCGTCTCCGACGCGCCCTGCTCCTCGGCCGTCTCGAACGCCTTGCCCATCCACTCGGGCACCTTGGCCCCGCACATGGCGGCGAATTTCGACATCTTGGCGAAATTCTCGATCGGCAGGATGCCGGGGATGATCGGCGCGTCGATCCCCGCCTTGCGGGCGGCGTCGAGGAAGCGGAAATAATCGTCGTTGTCGAAGAAGAACTGGGTGATCGCCTGGTCGGCGCCCGCGTCCAGCTTGCGCTTGAGGTTGTCGATATCGGCCTGCAGCGAGGAGGCCTCGGGGTGCATCTCGGGGTAGGCCGCCACCGAGATCTTGTCATGCCCGGCCTTGGCCAGCGCCGCGACCAGCTCGGCGGCCGAGGCGAAGCCCTCGGGGTGCGGCTCGAACTTCGAGGCGCCCTTGGGCGGGTCGCCGCGCAGCGCCACGATGCGGCGGGCGCCGATGGCGCGGTACTTCTCGGCGACCTCGAGCGTCTGGGCCTTGGTCGCGTTCACGCAGGTCAGGTGCCCGGCCACGGTCAGCCGCGCGCGCTCCACGATGGTCTGGATGGCCGAGAGGGTGCGGTCGCGGGTGGTGCCGCCCGCGCCGTAGGTCACCGAGACGTAATCGGGGCCCAGCGGGGCGAGACGTTCGACCGACCGCCACAGCCGCATCGACCCCTCGGGCGTCGCCGGGGGGAAGAATTCGAAGCTGATCGCAGGGACGTTCGTGGACGCCGCGGCCGAATCGCTCATCTGGAGCACCTCTGGTGGAGAAAACGGGGCCCGCCGGATCCCGCCGAAACGCCGCCCGAAGGCCGCGCCGCGACTCGCGTGCGGACGTGAACGCTGAAACTAAGCCGCGGAACGCGACCTTTCAAGTTCCAAACCCGACCAGTATGTCGTAACCGGGCGCCTACCCCCATGGGGCGATGTCGCGAAACGGGTTCCACAGGTCGCCTGCGGGACCGACCCCGGCGGCGTTGCATGAGACTTGTGCATTGAAGAACAGGAGAGGCCGGTGGCGAAAGTTCAGGTGATCTGGTGGCGGGACATTCCCGCGCAGGTGATCGCAGGCAGGGGGCGCAAGGCCGCGAAGGCGGTGCTTCCCGAGCGTTTCGAGCAGGCCATCGACCGCTGCGCGATGAAGGTTGGGGCGAAGGACGCCGACGCCTATCTCGCGGAATGGCGCCGGTCCGACCCGTACGAGGTCGAGGGCGCCGATGCAGACGCGGTGGCCGCCGAGGCCGGCCGCCTGGACGAGGAATACGGCCCCGAGCGCCTGCGCGCGCTGATCGAGGCCGAGGGTTGGGGCCCGGACCGCGCCTGACGCGCCCGGGTGAAGCGAAGCGCATACCTTGGACGGAGGGTTCCGCATGGCGAAGGTGATCGATCTCTTCAAGCGCCGCAAGGCGCAGGCGACCGAGCAGGCGCCGGGCGACATCGCCGGCATCATCGGGGGCTATTCCCTCGAGGTGATGCCGCGCACCGCCGCCAAGGTCGAAAGCTTCGCCGAGATCCTGCCCGCGGACACCCTGGTCTACATCGCCCATATCGACGGCACCCCGATCGAGGACATGGTCTCGACCGCCGCGCGCCTGGCGGGCGAGGGCTTCGACGTGATGCCCCACATCCCCGCGCGCATCGTCCCCGACCGCGCCACCCTCGACGACTGGCTCGCCCGCTACCAGGGCGAGGCGGGCGTCGACAAGGCGCTGCTGCTGGGCGGCGGGCTGGACGCGCCCAAGGGCGACTTCCACTGCTCCATGCAGCTGATGGAGACCGGGCTGTTCGACGCCCGCGGCTTCAAGCGCCTGCATGTCGCCGGTCACCCGGAAGGCAACAAGGACATCGATCCCGACGGCGGCGAGAAGGTGGTGATGGAGGCCCTGCGCTGGAAGCAGGACTTCGCCGCCCGCACCGACGCGCAGATGGCCATCGCCACGCAGTTCTGCTTCGAGGTGCCGCCGGTCCTCGAATGGGCCGCCCGCCTGCGCGAGGCCGGGATCGACATGCCGATCCACCTCGGCGTCGCCGGCCCCGCCAAGCTCCAGACCCTGGTGAAATTCGCCATGGCCTGCGGCGTCGGCGCCTCGGCCCGCGTGCTGACCCGCCGCGCGGCGGACGTCACCAAGCTGATGATGCCCTTCACGCCGGAAGACTTCCTGCGCGAGCTGACCGCCGCCAAGGCCGCCGACCCGGCCCTGCAGGTCGAGCGCGTGCACTTCTTCCCGCTCGGCGGCATCAAGGCCACCGCGGACTTCACCCGGTCGATGACCGGCGCCGCCCCCAAGGCCGCCGCCCAGGCCTGATCCCTTCCCGGCGTCGCGGCCCGACCGCGACGCCGCCCCCCACCTGACAACCTGCCCCGCGCGTGTTATCCCGCGCCCCGTTGCATTGGGGCGCGCGTTCCTGCGCGTCCGGCGTCGACCAAGCCCGCAAGAGGACCCGACATGACCCGCACCGTTCTGGAATCCAAGAGCAAGACCGTCGTGATCGGTTTCGACGAGCCGTTCTGCGTGATCGGCGAGCGGATCAACCCGACCGGCCGCAAGAAGCTGGCGGCCGAGCTGGAGATGGACGACTTCACCACGGTGGACAAGGACGCGGCCGAGCAGGTGCGTTGCGGGGCCACCGTGCTCGACATCAACTCCGGCGCCGTCTTCACCAACAAGATGGCCGAGGACCCGCGCTACGCCGACAACAACTTCGTCGAGCCGGCGCTGATGAAGGCGCTGGTGGAGCGCGTGCAGGGCATCGTCGACGTGCCGCTGTGCATCGACAGCTCCGTGCCCGGCGCGCTGGAAGCCGGCCTCTCGGCCGCCCAGGGCCGCCCGCTGCTGAACTCGGTCACCGGCGAGGAAGAGCGGCTCGAGCTCGTGCTGCCGCTGGTCAAGAAGTACAACGTGCCGGTGGTGGCGATCTCCAACGACGACACCGGCATTTCCGAGGACCCGGACGTGCGCTTCGCCGTGGCGAAGAAGATCGTCGAGCGGGCCGCGGATTTCGGCATCCCGGCGCATGACATCGTGGTCGACCCGCTGGTGATGCCGATCGGCGCGATGGCGACCGCGGGCCGGCAGGTCTTCGCCCTGGTGCGCCGCCTGCGCGACGAGCTGGGGGTGAACACCACCTGCGGCGCGTCCAACATCTCGTTCGGCCTGCCGAACCGCCACGGGCTGAACGCGGCCTTCCTGCCGATGGCGATCACCGCGGGCATGACCTCGGCGATCATGAACCCGGTGCGCCCGCAGGAGATGAACGCGGTGCGCGCGGCGAACCTGCTGATGAACCACGACCCGCACGGCATGGACTGGATCACCAACAACCGCGAACCGGCCCCGGCCGGGGCGGCGGGCGCCGAGGGCGCCGCCGGGGCGGGCGGTCGCCGCGGCGGCGGGCGTCGCCGCCGGGGCTGAGGCCTTCGGAGCATAGAGATGCAGGAAGGGCGGCCCCGGCGGGCCGCCCTTTTTCACATCCGCCTCGGCCCGCCGCCGCGCCGCTCAGCGCCCGTTCTCCTCCGGCGGCATCACCGTGGGCAGCGGCTCGGCCCGCTCGCCGCGCTGGTTCCGCATCCGGTAGCGCGCCTGGTAAGCCCGGCGCTGCTTGGTCACCTCGTACAGAACGATCCCCGAGCTGGTCCCGAGGTTCAGGCTTTCGATCATGCCGAACATGGGGATGGCGACGCACAGGTCGGCGCGCGCCACCGCCTCCTCGGTGATGCCGCGCCCCTCGTTGCCGAACCAGACGGCGAGCTTGGCGTGCCGGGTGTAGTCGCCCTCGTGCAGGTACACGTTCTCCTTCCCCTTCACATGGGGCGAGGTGACGATGGAGCGGAAATTCTTGCTCTCCAGGTGGTCGAAGCACGCCGCGGTGCTGTCGAAGCGGCGCACGAAGGTCCATTTCGCGGCCGAGACGGAGGCCTTGGACAGCTTCCGGTCCACCCGCAGCTCCTGCCAGTCATCGGGCAGCGCGCCGCGCGGATCGACGACATAGACCTTCTCCACCCCCAGCGCGTTCACGTTGCGGATGACGGAGGCGATGTTGTGGGCGTCGGTGGGGTCTTCCAGCACGGCGATGAGGTTCTTGCAGCGGAAATCCCGGATCGCGTTCGCGCGCGCCCGGGCGGCGGGGCTGGCCTTCAGCGGGTCGCGCACCGCCTCGGCGACGCCTTCCTGGTCCTTGCGGGTCATCTCGTCCGTTCCCCTCACTCCACCCGGGAGACGCTGTTCGTCTCGCCGGTCTTCAGGTCGGCCCACTCGGCCTCCATCTGCACCCCGTCGGCATCGTAGCGGACCGAGCCGAGGCGCTTGCCGACGAAGCCGTCTTCGGTCTTGCGCAGGATGGAATAGGTCCACTCGGTCCCATCGAACTCCGAGAACCGCTGTTCGACATGCGCCCCCGTCTCATCGGTCACCGTGTAGCGGCACAAAAGCTCCACCCGCTCGCAGTTATGGGGCTGGTAGGTCTCCAGCGCCGCGCCGTCGGCGGACAGGAACGCGGTCATCCGGCCCTTCGCGTCCTGGACCATGCGGGCCGCGACCTCGCCCGCCGGGTCGACGCCGGGGACCACGCCCCAGACCGTGCCGCTGTCCGACTTCTCCTCCAACACCAGCGTGACCTGGTAGCCCGAGGCGTATTCCAGCCCGTAATGCGCGCCGACCGAGAGGGCGGCGTAGGGCGCGGGCTCCTCGGCCCGGGCCGCGGCGGCGGGCGCGGCCAGCAGCAGCGCGCAGAGCGCGGCGCGCGCGGGCAGGCGGTGCGAGATCATCGGCAGGCTCCCTTCCCCGGATCATGCTCCGTTCAGGGGCGGAGCCTAGCGCGGCGAGGGAGCGCCGGGAACCCCGCCGGGACGGGTCGGCGCGCGGGGCCCGGGGGGACCGCGCGCAAGCCAACGCGCAGGCCGGCGCGCAGGGCCGCGCGGAAAAGAACGCCCGGGGCGCGTGAATTGCGCTTTTCGCGCGCACGCGCCCGCTGTAATCGTAAGGCGCCATGACGAATTCCATGCCGCAAGGCCCCGCCACCCCCGCCGATGACGACGCGCGCGCCCGCCGCAACGTCAAGGTGCTCGTCACCGCCCAGGCCGTCCTGGGCGCGCAGATGCCGGTCAACTTCGTGCTCGGGGGGCTGGCGGGACAGATGCTCTCGCCCATCGCCTGCCTCGCGACGCTGCCGATCTCGCTGATCGTGCTCGGCTCCATGCTCTCGGCCCCGATGGTGTCGACGATCATGGGGCGGCGCGGGCGGCGCACGGGGTTCTTCCTCGGGGCGACCGGCGGGGCGCTGGGGGCGGCGCTGTCGGCGGCGGCGATGTGGTTCGGGTCCTTCCCGCTGCTGCTGCTGGGGTCCCTGCTGACGGGGATCTACATGTCGGCGCAGGGCTTCTACCGCTTCGCCGCGGCCGACGCGGCGTCGGAAGAGTACCGGCCGCGGGCGATCTCGATGGTGATGGCGGGCGGGCTGGCGAGCGCGATCATCGGCCCGCAGCTGGTGAAGCTGACCCAGGACGCGGTGATCGGCATTCCCTTCGCGGGGGCGTATCTCGCGGTCATCGGGCTGAACGTGATCGCGGCGCCGGTGTTCTTCCTGCTCGACGCGCCGCGCCCGAAGCGGGTGCTCAAGCACGACTACAAGGGCCGCAGCGTGGCGCAGCTTCTGGCGACGCCGAAGGTGGCGGTGGCGATCATCTGCGCGATGGTCAGCTACGCGCTGATGAACCTGGTGATGACCTCGACGCCCCTGGCGGTGGTCGGCTGCGGGTTCGAGACCAACGACGCGGCGGACATCGTCACCGTCCACGTCCTCGCGATGTTCGCCCCGAGCTTCTTCACCGGCCGGCTGATCAACCGCTTCGGGGTGGAGACGATCATCGCCACCGGCCTCGCCATCCTGATGGGCGCGGGGATCGTGGCGCTGATGGGCGTGGAGCTGGAGAATTTCTACGTCGCGCTGTTCCTGCTCGGGATCGGCTGGAACTTCGGCTTCATCGGCGCGACCTCGATGCTCGCCTCCACCCACTCGGTCGAGGAGCGGGCCAAGGTGCAGGGCATGAACGACTTCATGGTGTTCGGCCTGGTGACGGTGGCCTCGCTGGCCTCGGGCGGGCTGATGAACTGCGCCGGGGGCGACCCGGTGGAGGGGTGGACGGCCGTGAACCTCGCCATGGCGCCGTTCCTGGCGCTGGCGGGCGGCGCGCTGCTGTGGTTCGTGGTGCGGCGGCCCGACCCGGCGTGACGGCGGCGGGGGGCCGCGGCGCCCCTCCTGCCCCGCCCAGGGCGGCGCAAACAAAAAGACCGGCGCTCCTCGCGCCGGTCTTTTTCGTTTCCCGCCGGGGGGACGGCCCGGTTACTGGCCCAGGAAGCCTTCCGGCGCGTTCTCGGCCGAGATGTTGCCGAGGTTGCCGAAGATCTGCTGCAGCACCGTCATCTCGCGCCCATAGGTCGGGGTGGTGCGGGTCACGAGGTTGATGATCCGCCCGTCCTCGAGCCCGTACTGGTCCACCGAGGCGACCAGCCCGTCGCCGCCGAAATTGATCGCGACCACGCGGCGCTCCGTCTCCTGCGGACCGGACCAGCCCATCGTCTCGAAGGTGGCGCCCATGTAGTACCAGGTGTTGGCGCGGATCACGCCCGAGGTCGAGGGGCGGCCGACCTTGCGCTGCACCGATTCCATGCCGTCGACGCCGGGCTGGATCTGGGCCAGGCGCTCCTCGGGCGGGGCGTAGCCATGGGTGGTGACGACGGGCTCGCACGCCGCCAGGGCGGTCAGCGCCGCGGCCGCCGCCAGGACGGGAAGGCGGCGCGGGGAACGAGTGCGGTCGGCCATGGGCGGCTCCTTGACTTCAGGCTCCGGCCCGGCGGCGGCGGCAGGCCGGCCCGGGCCGCCGCGCCCGGCGCGCGTCCCCGGTGGAAACCGGGGGACGCGGGCGGGACGCGACAGAGGTTCACCTACCCCGCGCATCGTGTAAATTCAAGCGGACCGCGGCCCCCGGCGATGCCGCGCCGCGCCGCCGCGCGCGGCAGGCGCCGCCCCGGCCCGCCCCGCCCCCGCGCACGCCGCCCCTTGCGCAACGGCGCGGGCCGGTGCAGGACCGCGCTGGATGGCGGCGCGGGCGCCGGGCGGACCCCGCCCCGGACCCGCGCCCCCCCCTTTCGCCCCCGACGGCGCGCCCCTTCGCCGGGGCCGCGGCCCGAGCGGCAGGAGAGCCCGATGCAGACCGACGCCCCCGCGCCCGAATTCCCCCGCCCCATCAAGGTCTCGGCCCTTCCCCCCGAGGGCAGGACCTTCAAGGAGACCGCCGACGGGCAGGAGCGCGCGGCGCTGGCCGAACGCTTCGGCGCGCGCAAGGTGAAGCGCTTCGCGGTCGAGGGGCGCCTGTCCCCCGAGGGCGCCGGCTGGCGCCTGACCGCCGAGATCCGCGCCCGCATCACCCAGACCTGCGTGGTGACGCTGGAGCCCGTCGACCAGTTGATCGAGGAGCCGTTCACCCGCCTCTACCTGCCCGACCTGCCGGAGGCGGACGAGAGCCTCGAGGTCGATCTCGACCCCGAGGAGGATGACGAGCCGGAGCCGCTCGGGCGGTTCATCGACCCCGGCGAGGCGGCGGCGGAAGCGGCGGCGCTCGTGCTCGACCCCTATCCGCGGGCCGAGGGGATCGCCTTCGCCCGCGCCTCCTCCGCGCCGAAGAACGCCGACGAGATCACGGACGAGGAGGCCCGCCCCAGGCCCTTCGCCGCGCTGGCCGAGCTGAAGGCGAAGCTGGAGAAGGACGAGGACTGAGGCGCCCGGGACGCCCCTGCCGGGCCGCCGCCCGGGGCCAGCGGGACGCCCCCGGGACGCCCGCGAAGCGCCCCGCGCGGCCCCCGCCCGCCCCCGCGGCGACGCGAACCGCGCCCTTTGCGCCCCGCACCGGGGAAAACGGGGGGCGCGGGCCCGAGAATCCCCTTGCCCTCGCGGGGGCTTCGAGTATGTTCCGCGTCTCGCCGCCAGGGGAGTCGTTTCCTGTCGCCGCCGCCCCGAACGGGCCGTGCGGCGGGATGGGCGGCGCGCCGACCGGCCCGCCCCCCCCCAGGGGGAACGGCCAGGCGGTCGCGAGAGATAGAGTTTGAGGATGTCCCCACGGGGGCGAGGCGGCGTCCCGCGGGGCGCCCGGAAACGGCGGCCCGCGCATCGAAGCGCAAGGGCACGCAAGCAGAGATGAAGGGTCGAGGTCATGGCGGTCCCCCAGAATAAAGTCTCCCCGTCCAAGCGGAACATGCGCCGGGCGCACGACGCGCTGGTGCCGGGCTCCTACAACGAGTGCCCGAACTGCGGCGAGCTGCGTCGCCCGCACCATGTCTGCGGCTCCTGCGGCCATTACGGCGGCCGCGAGGTCGTCGCGACGGTCGAGGACGTGGATCTCGACGAAGAGTGAGCCGGGCGGCGCACCCCGCCCCTTCCGGCCGCGCCGCCGCGCGTCGCCTTCGGGCGGCGCGCTGATTCATGCGTGACGACGCGGCCCCTCGCCCGCCCCTCGCGCCCCGTGCGGATGACGCAGGGGAAGGGGCGCCGGACGTGAGAGCGGACATGCCCGAGCAGACGCCCGAGCCCCAGCCTCACGCCGCCGCCGCGGCGGTCGAGGGCGCGCGCGATGCGTCGCGCGTGATTTCGGTGGACGCGATGTCCGGCGACAAGGGCCCCGCGCCCGTGGTCGCGGGCATCGCCAAGTTCGCCGCGGAAACCCCGGACCTGAACTTCATCGTGCATGGCGACGCGGCCAAGCTGCAGCGCCTGCTGCGCAAGCGCGCCCACCTGCGCGACCGGGTCGAGATCCGGCATGTCGAGGGCGTGGTGCCGATGGACGCCAAGCCGTCGCGCGTGGTCCGCCAGGCGCGGGGCACGTCGATGCTGTCCGCCATCGAGGCGGTGCAGGGCGGCGAGGCGGCCACGGTCGTCTCCTGCGGCAACACCGGCGCGCTGATGGCGCTCTCCATGCTCAAGCTGCGCAAGGCGCCGGGCGTCGACCGCCCGGCGATCGCCGTGTTCTGGCCGTCGCGCAACAGGCACGGGCACAACATCGTCCTCGATGTCGGCGCCGGGGTCCGCGCGGACCCGCTGAACCTGCTGCAATTCGCGGTGATGGGCGCGGAATACGCCCGCATCGGCAAGGGGCTGGAGCATCCTCGGATCGGCCTGCTCAATGTCGGCTCCGAGGACGGCAAGGGCGGCGAGGAGATGTCCGAGGCCTATGCGCTGATGGAGGCGGAGTGCTCCCGCCCCGGCGCCCAGGCCCGGTTCGTCGGCTTCGTCGAGGGCGGCGACATCCTCTCGGACCGGGTCGACGTGATCGTCACCGACGGCTTCACCGGCAACATCGCGCTGAAGACGGCCGAGGGCACCGCGTCCTTCATCTCCGAATCGCTGCGCGACGCGTTCAAGCACTCGGTGATCTCCCGCCTCGCCGCGCTGGCGGCCTATACCTCGCTGCAGCGGATGCGGGCCAAGATCGACCCGCGCCGGGTCAACGGGGGCGTGTTCCTCGGGCTGAACGGCGCCGTGGTGAAATCCCATGGCGGCGCGGACGCGACCGGCGTGGCGGCGGCGATCAAGCTGGCCGCCACCATGGGGCGAACCGCATTTCCGCAACGCGTGGCGGAACAGGTTGCAAAGCTTGCGCAGGCGCAGCAAGCTGCGCAGCCCGGATCAAATCACGCTGGAAAGAGCTTCTGATGAGCGTCCTGCGCGCCGCACCCGTCGCATGCGGCCACTACCTGCCTGAACGTGTTGTAGAAAACGACGAGTTCACGAAAACGCTCGACACGTCGGACGAGTGGATCCAGGCCCGGTCCGGCATCAAGCGCCGGCGTTTCGCGGCGCCGCACCAGAAGACCTCGGACCTCGCCGCCGAAGCCGCCCGGGACGCGCTGGCCAAGGCCGGGATGGAGGCGTCCGAGCTCGACGCCATCGTCCTTGCGACCGCGACGCCCGACCAGACCTTCCCCTCCACCGCCACCCGCGTGCAGCACGAGATCGGCATGAAGGGCGGCTTCGCCTTCGACGTCGCCGCCGTCTGCGCCGGGTTCATGTACGCTCTCTCCACCGCCAACGCGCTGATCGTCACCGGCCAGGCGAAGACGGTGATGGTGATCGGGGCCGAGACCTTCAGCCGGATCATGGACTGGTCCGACCGCGGCACCTGCGTGCTGTTCGGCGACGGCGCCGGCGCGCTGATCCTGACGGCCGAGGAAGGCGCGGGCGACAAGACCGACCGCGGCGTGCTGTCGGTGAAGCTGCATTCCGACGGCGCCTACAACAACCTGCTCTATGTCGATGGCGGCCCGTCCACCACCCAGACCGCCGGTTTCCTGCGGATGGAGGGGCGCAAGGTCTTCCAGCACGCGGTCACCAAGCTGGCCGAGGTGGCGCACGAGGCGCTGGACGAGATCGGCGCGGGCTCGGAGGAGGTGGACTGGCTGGTCCCGCACCAGGCCAATTCCCGCATCATCGAATCGACCGCCAAGAAGACCGGCCTTCCGATGGAGAAGGTGGTGATGACGGTGGCCGAGCACGGCAACACCTCGGCCGCCTCGATCCCGCTGGCCCTGTCCGAATGGCACGCGCGCGGGCTGGTGAAGCGCGGCGACCTGCTGCTGATGGAAGCCATCGGCGGCGGCCTCGCCTGGGGCGCCGCGGCGATGCGCTGGTAAGCGGCCCCGCCGCCCGCGCGCCGCAGATGGCCGATTTCCAGCGATACGGCGCGGTCAACCGCCGGGCCCATGCCTGCTTCGCCTGCCGCACCTCCTGGAAACGCCCCGCGACGGGGCGCGAACGCTGCCCGCGCTGCCGCGCCCCGCTGGCCGACATGGGCGCCGCCTTCAAGGCCCCGCGTCGCCGCGACCGCGCGCAATGGGACAAGGTCCGCGCCCTGTGGCTGGCGGGCTTCCGCTTCGAGGCGAACCGCGGCCCCCTCCCCGCCACGAAAGCCGAACTGCCCGAGGCGCTGGCGGGCGCGCGGATGCACCCGGCCAACCTGTTCCGCGACCGCCTGCGGGTCGTCCCCGGCAAGCTGCGCCGGGCGAAGACGGGCGCGCGCCGCCTGCGCTGGCCGGAGCATGTCGTCCTGGTCGAACCGCGCCGCTGAGGCCCCGCCGCGCCCCGCCGCGCGCGCCCCGCCGCGCCTTTGCGGCGCCCCTCTTGCGCCCCTGCGGCCCCATGGGCGCGCCCCCCGCCAAGCCATTGACATTGACTCACAATCCGCTGACCGCCTACGCTTCAGCGAAACGGGGGGGCGCGGGCGTGATTTTCAATGACGCTCCTCCGCGCAGGAATCGCAGGAGGACGCCGTGGCGGGCAAAACCTACACCCGGCTCGATCTGACGGAGGCCGTCTACCGTGAAGTCGGCCTGTCGCGTAACGAATCGGCCGAGCTGGTGGAGAGCATCCTCTCCCACATCTCCACCGCGCTGGTTGACGGGGAATCGGTGAAGATCTCCTCGTTCGGCACCTTCGCGGTGCGCGAGAAAGGGGCCCGCATGGGCCGCAATCCGAAAACCGGGGAAGAAGTGCCGATCGAGCCGCGCCGCGTGCTCGTGTTCCGGCCGAGCCACATCCTCAAGGACCGGATCAACGAAAACCTAAGCGGCGGCTGAGAAGCTGTCCGCAGGCTCCCCCGCCGCGCCGGTTCCGGCCGCGGCGGCGCGGGGCGTGGCCGACCTGCCGCGGCGGGTCATGTGAAAGACGTCGGAGCGGAGCGGGCAGGAGCATGGTCAAGTCGCCGGATGCGTTCCGCACCATATCCGAGGTCAGCGACGCGCTGGACGTCCCGGCCCACGTGCTGCGCTTCTGGGAGACGAAGTTCACCCAGGTCAAACCCGTCAAGCGCGGCGGCGGGCGGCGCTATTACCGCCCCGAGGACGTGAACCTGCTGACCGGGATCCGCGACCTGCTCTATGTGGACGGGCTGACCATCAAGGGCGTGCAGAAGGTGCTCCGCGAACGCGGCGTGCGCCATGTCGCGGGCCGCGCGCAGGGCGTGCAACCGCCCGAGACCGCGGCCCCCGAGGCCGCCGCGCCCACCGCCCCCAAGCAGACCGCCCCGAAGCAGACCGCCCCGAAGCGCCCCGCGCGCCGCCCCGATGCGCCGCAGGGCGCCGACCTCGACGCGGCGCAAGCCGGGGACGAGGCCCAAGACGACGCCGGCGCGCCGATCCCCGTCCCCACGCTGCAAAGCGCCCCCCCGGGCGCGAAGGGCGGCGCTGGCGGAGCCGCCGACGGCCCGGACGCCGCCGCCCAAGCGCCCGCCGAGGCCGCCCTGCGCGGCGCCCTGCGCGAGACGCTGGAGCGGCTGGAATCGCTCCATGCCCGCCTGTGCGCCGATCCGTCCGAGGGGATGGAGGACGTCGACTGCGCCGCCCCCGCGCGCCGCCGCGCCGCGGGCGGGGCCGGAAAGCGCCGGGCGGGCTGACGCCGCCCCTTCGCGCCGCCGCGCGCGCCCCGGGCCGGGTCCGGGGCCGCCGCCTGCCGCCGCCTGCCGCCGCACAGCCGCGCGCGCGCCCGCACAATCGCACCCCGCGCCCGAAGCGCCGCGCCCCTGCCCGCCGCCGCCCGGCGGCGCGCCGCCGGGCCCCCGTTTAACCCGATCCACGCCTGCCGCGCGCCGCCCCGACCCGGGCGCCGGGGCCCCGCCGCGCGCGCCGCGCCGGGCCGCCCCGGAACACCGCGCCGGGCGGCGGGCAAAGGATGGTGGATCCTTGCGAATTCCCCCTTGCGTCCCCGCGCGTCCCGGCGTATCCACCCCTCCGGCAGCGGGCTGTAGCGCAGCTTGGTAGCGCGTCCGTCTGGGGGACGGAAGGTCGTGAGTTCGAATCTCGCCAGCCCGACCAATCGGACGCCGGCCCTTCGGGGCCGGCGTTTCGTTTTTCAGGCCGCCTGAAGCGGCGGCCCCGCAGGGGAGGGCCGCAGCATGTCCCGGACCGAAGCCGATCCCGCCGTCGCCGGGCCCGCCGCCCGTCCGCACGCCGAAGGCGTCGTCCCGTCCCAGCGCATCCGCGAGATGATCGCCCGCGGCGAGATCGCCGCCGAGGGGGGCGTGCCGGACGCGCTGATCCAGCCCGCCAGCCTCGACCTGCGCCTTGGCCGCACCGCCTGGCGCGTCCGCGCCAGCTTCCTGCCCGGCGCCGGGGCCACCGTCGCCGACCGCCTCTCCCGCTTCGCCATGCACCGCATCGACCTGGCCGAGGGCGCGGCGCTGGAGAAGGGCTGCGTCTATCTCGTGCCGCTCCAGGAACGCCTGTCGCTGCCCGAAGACGTCTCCGCCGCCGCCAATGCGAAAAGCTCCTCGGGGCGGCTGGACCTGTTCACCCGCCTGATCGCCGACAACGGCGAGGAGTTCGACCGGGTGCCCGCGGGCTATGACGGCCCGCTCTATGCCGAGATCAGCCCGCGCAGCTTCTCGGTCCTCGCCCGCGCGGGGGAGCGGCTGAACCAGATCCGCTTCCGCCGCGGCGACGGGCCGATGTCCGACGCGGCGCTGCGCGCGCTGCACGCGGCCGAGAAGCTGGTGGACGTGGAGGCGCGGATCGACCAGGGGCTGGCCTTCTCGGTCGACCTGGCGCCCCGCGCCGACGGCGCCCCCGTGGGCTGGCGCGCGCGCCCGCATTCGGGGCTGATCGACCTCTCCCGCATCGGGGCCTATGACCCGGCGGAGTTCTGGGAGCCGGTGCATCCGCGCGCGGAAGGCGGGATCATCCTCGATCCCGGCGCGTTCTACATCCTGGTGAGCCGCGAATCGGTGCATATCCCGCCCGATTACGCCGCCGAGATGGCCCCCTACCTCGCGATGGCGGGGGAGTTCCGGGTGCATTACGCGGGCTTTTTCGACCCCGGTTTCGGCCATGACGCCGCCGGCGGCGCGGGGTCGCGTGGGGTGCTGGAGGTCCGCTGCTTCGAGGCGCCCTTCGCGCTCGAGCATGGCCAGCAGGTCGGCCGCCTCGTGTATGAACCGATGGCCGAGCGGCCGGACATCCTCTATGGGCGCGAGGTCGGCTCGAACTACCAGGGCCAGGGGCTGAAGCTGGCCAAGCAGTTCAGCGCGGGCTGAGCGCGCGTCAGCGCCCGCCGATCAGCCGCCACGCGCCGTCTTCGAGCTTGAAGAACAGCGCCTGTTCGGCGCCCGAGGGGCGCCAGTCGAAGCACGGCCCGCCCCGGAACGTGGCGGTGAAGGGCCGGTTCGGGGCCGAGCCGCGGATCGGGGCCGTGGGCGTCACCTCCACCTCCTGCACCGTCGGCTGCGGGATCCCGCCGAAGGGCAGCGCGATCACGCCGCCCTCGCCGGGCGCTTCGGGCGCCGGTTCGGGCGCCGGTTCGGGGGCCGGTTCGGGGGCCGGTTGCGAAAGGATCTCGCCCAGCACCGCCCTGCCCCGCAGCACGAGGTCGGCGTCCCGCTCGGCCATGCGCAGGGTGTAGTCGAGCGGCGCGCAGCTGAGCGCCCCGGCCTCTCCGGCCAGGGCGCTCAGCAGGATCGCGGCGGCGGCGGTGCGGATCATTCGACGGTTTCCGTGGGCGGGGTGAGGGCGAGCGAGATGCCGCCCATCAGACGCCCCTTGTCGCCGCCGGACAAGCCCCGGATGGTGCTGTTCGGCCCGGCGCCGTCATAGCCGGCCTGCCGCATGCGGCCCACGAGGGCGGCCTCGTCCTCGCCCGTCAGCCGCGCGACGGCCGAGAGGGGGGCGCCGACCATCGCGCCGATGGCGGCCCGGTCCGCGCGCGGCCCGGCGGCCGCGTTGGGGCCGATGGGCAGGAAGCTGACGACCAGCAGCGCGCCCAGCAGTCCGGCCGAGATGCGGGCGGGCCAGCGGCGGAAATGCACCGTGAAGGCGCGCCAGTTGACGACGACATGCAGCCCCGCGCCGATCACGAAGATCCAGCTGGCGTATTCGTGGATCACCTTGTTGAGGGTGGTTTCCGCGTGGAAGAACATCAGCACCCCGGTCACCGCCATCATGGCGAAGGAGGCGATGGTGACGGGGGTGGCCCATCTGCGCAGCGTGGACATGGCGGACATCGGGAAAAGCCTTTTGATCGGATGGTGATGCGCCTGACACGGGCCGGGCGCGCCGTTCCGTCGGCCCGCGGGCGCAAGGCGGGGCGCCGCTGGGCGCAACACTCGGCCCCCTGCGCCGCGCGGGCCACGGGGCGCCCGGCGGCGGCACGCCGCCTGCGTTTGCGAATGGGGGGCATCGCCCCCCTGAGCGGACGCACACGCCCGGTGCGGGGCGGCGCCGCAGGCCGGGGGAGGACGGCCGGGCTCGGGGGGCATGAAGCCCCCGGGCGCGGCGGCGCCCATAATCCACGGTCGGCGCGGCAGCGCCCATGATCCGCGGTCCGCGCGGGCGGCGACTGGACGGCGGGGGGCCGACATGGGGGGAGAGGGAAGCCGGGGCGCCCGGGATGTCGTGCGGCCCCTGGGCGGCGGATGGCGGGACCCTGCTGTGACGCGCCTGGGGGAGGGCCTCCCCCAGGTCGCACGCCCAAGGGGCGGTCGGGCCCGGAGCGCGTCAAGGACAAGCCGCCTCCGGCGGTCGCCCGCGCCTGCGGCTTGGCGATCCCTGGCCCGCTCCGCGCCCTCCGGCGCGGGACAGGCGTTGAGGCGCAGGAGAGGCGGGAGAGGCCCCGGCCCCGCGGGATGGGCGCCGAAAGGCGGGCCGGGGAGTGTCGAGCCGGCGGCGCCGGGGCGCTCAGGCGCCGCGGGGCGCGCCGTCCTCGTCTTCGGGGCGATCCTCCCCGGGCGCGTCATCGTCGGGCACCGCATCGTCGCCGTCATCCCGATCCGGGCGGCGGAACATGTCCTCCTGCCCGTCATCACCGCCGGGAAGGTCGTCCTCGTCCTCCTCGCCCGCGCGGCCGGGGTGGTAGCGGTTCTCCAGCAGCCCCGCCTCGCGCAGCTCCTTCACCCCCGGCAGATCGCCGGGGTTGGCGAGGCCGAAATGGTCGAGGAACTCCGCCGTCACCACGAAGGTCACCGGGCGGCCCGGGGTCATGCGACGGCGCCCGAAGGCGACCCAGCCGCGCTCCATCAGGATGTCGATCGTGCCCTTGGACACCGCCACGCCGCGGATCTCCTCGATCTCGGCGCGGGTGACGGGCTGGTGATAGGCGATGATGGCCAGCGTCTCGGTGGCGGCGCGCGAGAGGGGGCGCTCCTCCACCACCTCGCGGGTCATCAGCCAGCCGAGGTCCGGCGCCGTGCGGAAGGCCCAGCCGTCCCCGGCCCGCTCCAGCCGCACGCCGCGCCCCTCATAGCGGCGGCGCAGGGCGTCGAGCGCGGCGCGGGGGCTGGAGCCCTCGGGCATCCGGCGCTGCAGGTCGCCAAGGGACAGGGGGGCTGCGGAAGCGAAGAGCAGCGCCTCCACGATCCGCTCCTGCTCCGCCGCGGGCGGGGCCTCGAACAGGGATTCGACCGGGGCGCGGGGCTTCTCGCCCTCCCCCTTGCCGGAGGCGCTCATGCCGTGGCGCGCCCGCCGGGCAGGCCGCGCAGGCTGATCTCGCCGAAGGTTTCGTCCTGGCGGATCTCCACCTCGCCGCGCTTGGCCATCTCGAGCGAGGCGGCGAAACAGGCGGCGATGGCCGAGCGGCGCTTCTTCGGGTCCATCCGCCAGGCGGGGGGCAGCCAGGCCATCAGGTTGCGCCATTCGGGCGTGCGGCCGACCACGGCGCGCAGCCGCTCCAGCGCCTGTTCCATCGAATAGACCGGGTCGCGCTGCATGTGCAGCGGCTCGTATTCCGCCCGGGTGCGCACGCGGGCATAGGCGCGCATCAGGTCGATCAGCTGCGCGTCATACTGCACCCGGCGCTTTTGCATCATCGGCTCGGGCGCGCCGCGGGCGAAGCGGTCGCGGCCCAGCACGTCGCGGGACATCAGCTCGGCCGCCGCCTTGCGCATCGCCTCGAGGCGTTCGAGCTGCCAGGCCAGCCGGTCGGCCAGTTCCTCGGCGCTCGGGCCCTCTTCCTCGGGGTCGGGGGGCAGCAGCAGGCGGGACTTCAGGTAGGCGAGCCAGGCCGCCATCACCAGGTAATCGGCGGCGAGCTCGATGCGACGGGATTTCGCCGCCTCGACGAAGGCCAGGTACTGTTCGGCCAGCTGCAGGATCGAGATCTTGCGCAGGTCCACCTTCTGCCCGCGCGCCAGCGTCAGCAGAACGTCGAGCGGGCCTTCGAACCCGTCCACGTCCACCACCAGCGCCTCGGCGGCCTCGGCATCGGCCTCGGCGAGGCCCAGCGCCGTCTGCCGGTCGGGAATGTCGCGCGCCGGGGCACGGGCGCGGCCGAGCGGATCGAACGGGGTTCGGGTCATGCCTTGCCTCCCTCGTACTCGGCCTCGCCCACCAGGTAGAGGTGGCGGCGGTCCAGCTCCTCGAGATCCACCGGGTGCGGCGGGGTGCGGGCGGCCTCGGCGGCGGCGGCGCGGGCGGCGGCGGGGCCGTCCAGCGCGCGCAGGCCCTCGGCCAGGTCCCGCATCTCCGCCATCTTGCCCGAGCAGTGGAGCGCGACGTCGCAGCCCGCGGCGAAGGACGCCTCGGCGCGCTCGCGGAAGCTCCCCTTCAGCGCGTGCATCCCGAGATCGTCGGTCATCAACAGGCCGTGGAAGCCGATATCGCCGCGGATCGCGTCGATGCAGCGGGGGGAGTGCGTGGCGCAATTCTCGGGGTCCAGCGCCGGGTAGACGATGTGGGCGGTCATCATCATCGGCAGGTCGGCGAGCTCCCGGAACGGCAGGAAATCCGTCGCGCGGAGCGTCGCGAGGTCCGCGTCCACCACCGGCAGGTCCAGGTGGCTGTCCGCGGTGGCGCGGCCATGGCCGGGGACATGCTTGACCACCGGCAGCACGCCGCCATCCATCAGCGCCTCGGCCGCCTGCCGCCCGCGGCGGGCGATCTGGGCGGGGTCCGCGCCCATCACCCGCGTGGTGACGATGGGATCGGCGCCCGGCGCGGGCACATCGACCATCGGCACGCAGTTCACGTCGATCCCGAGCGCGTGCAGCTCGGCCGCGATCAGCCGGAAGCGCACCCGGAGGGCCACGTTGACGTTCGCCTCGGGGAGGGTCCGCGCCAGCAGGTCGTCCATCCGCGGCCACTCGCGCCAGTGCGGCGCCTTGAGGCGCGCGACGCGGCCCCCTTCCTGGTCGATCAGGATCGGCGCGTTGCGGCCCGCGGCCTCGCGCAGCTCGGCGCAGAGGGCGCGCACCTGGTCAGGCGTGTCGATGTTGCGGGCGAACAGGATGAAGCCCCAGGGCGAGACGTCCCGGAAGAACGCCTTCTCCTGCGCCGTCAGGCGCAGGCCCTCGCAGCCGAGGATGGCGGCGGCGGTCATTGGATCTTCACCGCGACGCAGGGATCGCGGCGGTTCTTGATCGCGGCGCAGATGTTCTGCGCGGCGCCGCGGTTGTCCGCGGGCCCGGCGCGCAGCCGGTAGAGGGTGCGGCCGCCGGATTTCACAGTGGTCACGGCATGGACCGCGCCGCCGAGCACGTCGGCATGTTTCGCGGACAGCCGCTTCCACTCCGCCTCGGCCACCTCGGGCGAGTTGAAGGCGCCGAGCTGCACGGCGTCGTCCCCGGGCGAGAGGGTGCGCGCGGCGGCGGCGGCGCGGGCCTCCGCCTCGGCCGCGGCGGCCGCGCGGGCGGCGGCGGCGGCCTCGGCGCGCGCATCGGCGCCCGGACGCGCGAGGGCGACCGGCGCGGTGCGCGGGGCGACGGGAAGGGCGTTCTCGGGGTCCACCGGCTCGGCCGGGGCCAGGGCGGCCTGCTGCTGCGGCGCGGGGGCCGGGGCGGGGGCCGCTTCGGGCTGGGCCTGCGCCTGCGCGGGGGCCTCGGCGCGGGCCGAGGGCGCCGCGGGCGGCGCGCCTTCCCCGGCGCCCGGAAGCGCGGGAACGGCGGCCTCGGCGCCCGGCTGGCGCAGCGGGGCGGCGAGCCGGTCCGAGGGGCGCAGCGGCGCGGGGCCGGCGCCGGCCCCGGCTTCGGCGCCCGGCACGCGGCGCTGCGCCGGGGCGTCGAGCCCGCCGAGGCGGCGCGCGGCCACGTCTTCCGCCGGCTCGCCCAGCCGCGCGAAGGGCAGGTCTTCATCGGTGGGGGCGCCGGGTTCGGGCGCAAGCCGGGTTTCCGCCGCGCGCTGGCCGCCCAGCACGGCGCCGATGGCCCGGTCGACATTGGTCAGGGTGGGGGCGCCGTCCGATTCGGGGCGCACCTTCATCGGCCCGTCGAAGGCGGCGATGACGGGGATCTGCCCCACGTCGCGTTTCGAGACGCCGTAGCCCCACCACGCGACCGCGCCGATCAGCGCAAGCGCGACCCCCGCGCCCAGCGCGGTGGAGAGGGGCTGAAGCCCGCCGCGAGGCGTCGACGGCCCGAAGCCGCCGCCGCCGGCATGGATATCCGCCATGACCCGCCTGCACTGTCATTGCGCGCCGGGGGCGGTTCTGGGTCGGGGATGCGCCGGGGGCGCTCCCCCTCGCGTCTCTCCGCCTGCCGGTCCTCTCCGGGGCGCTGCTGCTCGAACACCCCGGCCGGCGGTGCGCTTCAGCGCATCTCGTTCAGCGGGGTGACGCCAAGGATACCAAGACCGGCCGAAATGACAACCGCGACGGCCTCGACCAGCGCCAGGTTGGCCAGGGTGACGGCGGCGTCATCCTCCTGCACGAAGCGCAGTTCGGGCGTGTCCTTGCCCTTGTTCCAGTGGCCGTGGAAATCGGCGGCCAGCTCCTGCAGGAAGAAGGCGACGCGGTGCGGCTCCTGGTGCTGGGCGGCGATCTCCACCAGACGCGGCCATTCGCCGAGCTTGCGCATCAGCTCCACATGCGCCGGGTGGGACAGCAGCGACAGGTCGGCGCCCGCGACGCCCGAGGCGTCGACGCCCTTCGTCTCCGCCATGCGCAGCACCGACTTGGCGCGGGCATGGGCGTACTGGACATAGAACACCGGGTTGTCCTTGGACTGCTCCAGCGCCTTGGCGAAGTCGAAGTCCAGCGGGGCGTCGTTCTTGCGGGTCAGCATGGTGAAGCGGGCGACGTCGGCGCCGACCTCGTCCACCACGTCGCGCAGGGTCACGAAGGTGCCCGCGCGCTTGGACATCTTGTAGGGCTCGCCGTTCTTGTAGAGCTTCACGAGCTGGCAGAGCTTGATCTCCAGCGGCGTCTTGCGGTCCGACAGGGCCGCGACGGCCGCCTTCATCCGCTTGACGTAGCCGCCATGATCGGCGCCGAACACGTCGATCAGCAGGTCATAGCCGCGCTCGACCTTGTCGAAATGGTAGGCGATGTCCGGGGCGAAATAGGTCCAGCCGCCGTCGGACTTCTGGATCGGCCGGTCCACGTCGTCGCCATACTCGGTCGACTTGAACAGCGTCTGCTCGCGCGGCTCCCAGTCCTCGGGCGTCTTGCCCTTGGGCGGCTCGAGCGTGCCGCGATAGATCAGGCCCTTCTCGCGCAGCGACTCGATGGCGGATTCGATCAGCCCGGTGCCGTAGAGCGCCTTCTCCGAGAAGAAGCGATCCATGGTCACGCCCAGCGCGGCGAGATCCTCGCGGATCATCTCCATCATCATCTCGGTCGCGATCTCGCGCGCCTCGGCCAGCCACTCCTCCTCCGGCGCGTCGACCTTCGAGTCGCCCCAGAGCGCGTGCAGCTTCTGCCCGACGGGGATCAGGTACTCGCCCGGGTACAGCCCTTCCTGGACCACGAATTCCTGGCCGCAGACCTCGAGATACCGCTGGAAGGCGGAGCGGGCGAGCACGTCGACCTGCGCGCCGCCATCGTTGATGTAGTACTCGCGCGTCACGTCCCAGCCGGCGAAATCCAGCAGCCCGGCGAGGGCGTCGCCGAAGATCGCGCCGCGGGCATGGCCCACGTGCAGCGGCCCGGTGGGGTTGGCCGAGACGTATTCGACGTTGACCTTGCGCCCCGCCCCGACGGAGGAGCGGCCGAAATCGGCGCCCTTGGCCAGCGCCTCGGACACCGCGCCGGTCCAGACCGAGGTCGACAGGCGCAGGTTGATGAAGCCCGGGCCCGCCACGCTCGCCTCCTCGACCCGCGGGTCGGCGGTAAGCCTGGGGGCGAGGAGCTCGGCCACGTCGCGCGGCTTCATCTTCGCCTGGCGGGCGAGGGCCATCGCCGCGTTGGTCGCCATGTCGCCATGGGCCGGATCGCGCGGCGGCTCCACCGCCACGGGGCCGAAATCCATGCCCGCGGGCAGCGCGCCCTCGGCGGCGAGGGCGTCGAGGCTGTCGGTGACGAGCGTGCGGATATCGGCGAAAAGGTTCATCGGGCGCGTCCCTGTGGCTGCGAAAGGCGGGCGCGCGTCATGTACCACGCCCTTCGGCGCGGTCAATGCGGCCCGGGTTGCGCGGCCCGGGCCGCACGGCGGGGACGGGGGCGGCGCCCCGGGGGCGCGCCCGCCGATGCAAGGACGGACAGGGTTGAGATACCCCTTGCGCGGTTAAGGAGTTCTTTTCGGTTTCTTTACCCTTCCTGCCGCATGATCAACCCCATGGGTTCCGAGAGGATGAGGGTAGAACAATGCTGGCGGTGAACGCTTTGGCCTCTACGATGAGCAACCAGGGCTATGGCTCGGCGACCAAGCGGTCGCAGGCTTACGCTGCGCGGGCGCGCATCCCGGCGCTCGCCGCGCAGCAGCTCCTGGAACGCGGCGCGCGGGCGGACATGTCCAGCGCCTCGACCGCCCTGCGCGAACAGCGGCTGGAGCTGCTGCTGCGCCGGGCCTTCGTGATGATTCGCGCCCTGGCGCGGCTTCAGACCGACGATGACGCGGCGGGGGCGCAATTCGCCCTGGCCGAACGCTTCGCGATCTCGACGGCGGGGAACTGGGCCTACCGGTTCTCCTGGCGCCAGGCGGGGTCAGGATGGTCCACCCGGCAGGAGCTTTCGGGCGGCGGGGGCGGCGATGCGCTGTCCCTGTCGCTGCGCGGGACGCTGGGCGGCGACCTGACGGTCGGCGGCGGCGCGGGGAACGACGCGCTGGCGCTTAACGCGGACCTGCTGCGCGCGGCGACGGGCGGGGCGGGGAACGACTCGCTCTCCTTCGCGGGCGGGGTGCTGGGCCTGATCTCGGGCGGGGCGGGGCGCGACGCGCTCTCGATCTCGGCCGCGGCGGTGGGCCGGGCCTCGGGCGGGTCGGGCTCCGACGCCATCGCCTTCGCCGGGCAGGTGGCGGGGATCATCGACGGCGGCTCCGGCAATGACGCGCTGGCCGTCGCGGCCGAGGCGGTCGGCGCGGTGGACGGCGGGGCGGGACGCGACGCGATCTCGGTCTCCGTCACCAGCGTCGGGCTGGTCTCGGGCGGGGCCGGGTCGGATGCGATCTCGGTCAACGCGGTCGACGCCTGGCGGATCGACGGCGGCGCAGGGGACGACGCGGTGTCGGTCGTGGCGGGCCGGCTCGGAGAACTGGACGCCGGCGCGGGCGATGACGCGATCACGGTCGCCGCGGGCGCGGCGGGGGTGATCTCGGCCGGCGCCGGGCGCGATGCGCTGACGCTGATCGGCGGCAGCTTCGGGTCGATCGACACCGGGGCGGGCGACGACACGATCCTGCTCTCGGCCCGCGACGCGGCGGTGGAGCTGCGCAAGGGCGGCGGCGCCGACCGGCTGACCGTCACCTCGGTCGGCTCGCTGGCCCTGCGGGTGGAGGAAGACCTCGCCGCCTCGGTCGAGGACATCCAGATCACGCGGGAGGACGACCGCATCCGCCTCGATTTCGGCGGCGGCGACAGCCTGACCATCGACGGGGTGAGCCAGGCGGGCGCGATCTTCCTCAACATCGGGGGCGAGGTCTACGCCCTGTCCGAGGGGCGCGCCGCGGCGGGCCTCGACGTGCTGGCCTGAGACGCCGGGGCGCGACGGCGGCGGTTGCAGGCGCCGCGCCCGGCCCGACGGCGGCCAATGGCGCGGCGGCCAAGGCGGCGCGGCCGGGCGGACGAGCGGGAGGGCCCGCCCCTCCCCGAGGACGGCCGAGCGCCAGGGGGATGGCCGGGAGGAGGATGGCCGGGAGGAGGATGGCCGGGGATCGCCGCCTTCAGCCTGCGCCGCCCAAGAGGGGCGCTTGCGTCCGCTCACGGGGAACAAGCCCCCATTCGCACCCGCAGGCGGCTGCGCCGCCGGGCGCTCTCCCCCGGCCGATGCGCATGGGACGCCGGGACACGGGCGGCGCGCCCCTGCTCCCAGCGCCCATGATCCTCGCAGCAAACAGGCCAGCCGGGGCCGATGCTCCCCCCAACGCCGGCCCCCGCCTGCAATCGTCGCGGGACACAGGCCCACCGGCGCCCGGGGGCGGAAGCCGGAAGCCGGAAGCCGGAAGCCGGGCCGGGTCCGACAGGCCGGCCGAAGCGAGGCGACGCGCGGCCGCCCCCTGCGGCCCGGCCCCTCGCCGTCAGCCCCGCCCGGCCCCGGCTCAGTCCCGCGCCATCGGGTCCGTCAGGTGCCGATGCTCGTGCAGCGCAAACCGGTCCGTCATCCCGGCGATGTAATCGCACACCACCCGGGCGCGCGCGGTCTCATCCGCCGCGCCGCGCACCTCGTCGCGCCAGTCGTCGGGCAGCACGCCGGGGCTGTCCATAAAGATCGCGAACAGCTCCTTCACCACCTCCGCCGCCTTGCGCCGCATCCGCACCACCGCCCAGTGGCGATACATGCGGCTGAACAGGAACCCGCGCACCTCGTTCAGATCCGCCCACATCTCCTCCGAGAAGCAGATCATCGGCCGCCCCAGCGCCCGCAGCGCCTCGGGGCTGTCCGGCGCGGCCTCCGCCAGCGCCCGGGCCGAGGTGGTCAGCACGTCCTCCACCATCACCCCGAACACCCGCCGCAGCGCCTCGTGCTGCGCCCGCTGCGGGTCCAGCCCGGGATGCGCCTTGTCCACCGCCTCGAAACACGGCCCCACGATGGGCAACTCGCGGATCTCCTCGACCGTGAACAGCCCGGCGCGCAGCCCGTCGTCGAGGTCATGGTGGTTGTAGGCGATGTCGTCCGACAGCGCCGCCGCCTGCGCCTCGGCCGTCGCGTGGGTGTGCAGCTCGAGGTCATGCCCCGCCACGTATTCCGCCAGCGCCCAGTGCAGCCGCGCCGGGTCCGCATCGGGCCCGGGCAGCAGCGGGCCGTTATGCTTGGCGATGCCCTCCAGCGCCTCCCAGGTCAGGTTCAGACCGTCGAAGCCCGCATAGCGCGCCTCCTTCGCCGTCACGATCCGCAGCGCCATGGCGTTGTGATCGAAGCCGCCATAGGGGGCCATGCATTCGTGCAGCGCGTCCTCTCCGGTATGCCCGAACGGCGTGTGGCCGAGGTCATGCGCCAGCGCCACCGCCTCGGCCAGGTCCTCGTTCAGCCCCAGCGTGCGCGACAGGGTCCGCGCCACCTGCGCGACCTCGATCGAATGCGTCAGGCGGGTGCGGTAATAGTCGCCCTCGTGCTCCACGAAGACCTGGGTCTTGTGCTTCAGACGCCGGAAGGCCGAGGAGTGGATGATCCGGTCCCGGTCCCGCTGGTAGGGCGAGCGATGGGCGCTTTCGGGCTCCGGGTGCAGCCGTCCGCGGCTGGCGTCGGAGCGGATCGCGTAGGGCGCGAGGGCGGGGGGCTGCATCGGGCCTCCTTGCCGCGGCGGGGCGCGGCGCTTACATCTTGGCCAAGCCCTTATCCCATCGAGAGGCGCGCGGAAACCCGCGCGGACGGCACGCAATGAGCATGGATCTCGGACTCGACCTCGCCCTGCCCCCCAAGGTGACGCCCCGCGCCTTCGCGCGGCTGGCCGAGATCGCGGAGGCCGACGGGTCGCCCAAGTGCCTGCGCGTGGCGGTGGAGGGCGGCGGCTGCTCGGGCTTCCAGTACGAGATCGACCTGGCCGAGGGCCCGGAGGCGGACGACATGGTGCTCGAGGGCGAGGGCCAGAAGGTGCTGATCGACCCGGTCTCGGCCCCGTTCCTGTCCGGCGCCACCATCGACTTCGCGGATGAGCTGATCGGCGCGCGCTTCGTGATCGACAACCCGAACGCCACCTCCTCCTGCGGCTGCGGGACCAGCTTCTCGATGTAAGCCGGCCCCGCGCGCCGCGGGCCGGGGGCCTCAGAGCCAGGCGTAGCCGTAATGCTCGCCCGGCTCGCCGATGCCGATATAGTCGAAGCTCTCGGCCACGGCATGACCCGCGTCCGGCCCCATCGACGGATCGGCGCGGAAATCGGCCGTCACCGTCCCGTATTCGTAGAACGCGCCGTAATGGCCCCCCCCGTAATCGACGCGGCCCGACTCGTAGTCGAAGCCCGTCACCTGGGCGAGCATCCCGCCGGGCCCGTTGAAGGACGCGCGCTGCACGAAGGCGCCGTGCTGGGCGTCCGACAGGCCCCCCGCGGAGAAGTCGTTGAGGAACCGGGAGTCGACATCCCGTTCCCCGCCCGGCCCGATCACGCCGACATCGAACCCGCCGGCCCACATCGGGTCGCGGTCATGCGCCGTGTTCCCGACGGTCTGAACCGCCAGCCAGCCCACCGTCTCGGGCGCGTGCCAGCCATCGGCGACCGCCATTTCCTCCTGCAAGGCGAAGCTGAACCCGTCCTCGCCGACGCCGCCCGTGACCGTCTGGGTGAAGGCCGGGCCGTTCACCGTCTGGGTGTTGGCCAGCACCCGGACCGAGGACGCCTCGTGGTGGTTGACGAAGCCGCCGCCCGAGAAGTCCACCCGGTCCCAGCCCGCCCCGACCGTGGGCCCGCCGCTGGTCGTCAGCCCCGCCTCGATCAGCATGTCGCCGAGCATCCAGCGCCCGGCCTCGACCGCCATCCAGGCCACCGTCTCGACCCCGTGCCACCCGTCGAGCGCGTCCGGCTCGCGCAGCGCCAGGTGGAAGCCGCCCGCCTCCACCGCGCTCGCCTGCGCCATCACCACGTCCGTGCCGTTGCGGCTGTTGACCATGGCGAAGACCACCGGGGTGTCGAAGGAAGAGGAGAAGGTGATCTCCATCCCGTTCGAGTCGACCGAGACGATCCCCGTCTCGATCACCCGCGGCTGCTCCACCGTCAGCGCCCCGGTCCCGTCGAGGGCCATCCAGTCGATGGTCTCGGGCAGGTGCGCGGTCTCGGCGTCCCGCGTCTGGTCCTCGAGCATCGCGAACGCGGCGCCGGTCGCGGAGACCGAGGCGGTCCGCGCCGTCACCGGGTCATGGCCGTAATTCGAGGAGATCTGCGCCAGCGCCCCCGGGTCGTCGAAGGCCGCGCCGAATTCGACCGAGAGCGTGCCGTCGGCGGCGGTGTCGGCGGAGCCGCTGCGCCAGGCGATGTCGCCCAGCGTGCCGCCCCCGGTCCCGCCCGACAGGATGAAATACGAGATCTCGGCCCGTCCGTTCCCGTCCCAGAGCTGCGCCTCCGGCCCCGCGGCGCCGATCCACATCCGCTCCGGGCCCACGTCCTGGAAGCGCACCGGGTGGTAGCCGCGGTCGAAGAGCGGATCGTGGGCGTAGCTGGTGACCTCTCCGACCTGGCCGAAGATCAGCGGCGCCTCGCCCATCGGCAGGGTGAATTGCCTGTGCACCACCGTCTCGCCGCCGACGCCCCAGGTGGTGTCCCGGTCGACCGTCATCTGCGTGCCGTCATCGAGCGCGTGGAACCCCTGCTTGAGGATCAGCACCGTCACCTCCTCGGCCGCGCCATGGGGCGCGCCGTCGGCGGTCTCGAGCCGGACGTCCACGTAGCTCGCGTCGAGATTCACGTCGACCCGGGTGGCGGCGGCCCCCGCCGCGGTCATGCCGGGCGCGAGCGCGAAGACATGCCAGTCATGGCCGGAATCGGGAAGCGAGAGGCGGACGGCGCCCTCGCCGAGGGTCACGCGATGAACGGCCCCGAGCGTCGCGGTGCGGGTGGCAGACATGGAGATCCCCCAGAGATCATATTGTAAAAATCCAACAATCGGCCGCCACGCAAAATGCCCCAAGCGCGAGTCGCCGCCGATTACTTGAAGTAAAACGCACAATTCAGGGAAAAATCTACCGAAACCCGGCGCCCCGCCCTGCCGCCGGCAGGCCCGGAAAGGTCGGAAAATGGGTTGCCAAGTCAAACGATCCCGGGTTTCCCTGCGCGCGACCGCCCGCGCCGCTCCGGCGGGCCCCCGATCAGGAGACAAGAGCCATGAGAACCCGCGCCGCCGTGGCCGTCGAGGCCGGAAAACCCCTCGAAATCATGGACGTGAACCTCGAAGGCCCGAAGGCCGGCGAGGTGCTGGTGGAGATCAAGGCCACCGGCCTGTGCCACACCGACGACTTCACCCTCTCGGGCGCCGACCCCGAGGGCCTGTTCCCCGCGATCCTCGGCCATGAAGGCGCGGGCGTGGTGCTCGAAGTAGGCGAGGGCGTCACCTCGCTGCAGCCCGGCGACCACGTGATCCCGCTCTACACCCCCGAGTGCCGCGAGTGCGAGTACTGCCTTTCGGGCAAGACCAACCTGTGCCAGAAGATCCGCGTGACCCAGGGTCAGGGCCTGATGCCCGACGGCACCACCCGGTTCTCGATGCTCGATGGCACCCCGATCCTGCACTACATGGGCTGCTCGACCTTCGCCAACCACACGGTGCTGCCCGAGATCGCGCTGGCCAAGATCCGCAAGGACGCGCCCTTCGACAAGGTCTGCTACATCGGCTGCGGCGTGACCACCGGCATCGGCGCGGTGATCAACACCGCCAAGGCCGAGATCGGCTGCCGCGGCGTGGTGTTCGGCCTCGGGGGCATCGGCCTGAACGTCATCCAGGGCCTGCGCATGGCCGGGGCCGACCAGATCGTCGGCGTCGACCTGAACCCGGCCAAGGCCGAGATGGCGACCCGCTTCGGCATGACCGATTTCGTCAACCCGACGGATGTCGAGGGCAGCCTGGTGCAGCACCTCGTGGACCTGACCGGCGGCGGCGCGGATTACTCCTTCGACGCGACCGGCAACACCAAGGTGATGCGCGACGCGCTGGAATGCGCCCACAAGGGCTGGGGCAAGTCGATCATCATCGGCGTCGCCGCGGCGGGGGCCGAGATCTCCACCCGTCCGTTCCAGCTGGTCACCGGCCGCACCTGGATGGGCACCGCCTTCGGCGGCGCGCGCGGGCGCACCGACGTGCCGAAGATCGTGGACTGGTACATGGACGGGAAGATCGAGATCGACCCGATGATCACCCACACCATGCCGCTCGACGACATCAACAAGGGCTTCGAGCTGATGCATTCGGGCGAATCGATCCGCTCGGTGGTCGTTTACTGAGCCTTCGGGCCGACGGCCCGGGCGCATCCCTCGGGATGGCAAGCGGCGGGCGCGGAGACTTCTCCGCGCCCGCCGTTTCTTTTTACGCCGGGACGTCGCCCGTCTTGACATGGATCAACGCAGCCGCCGCCCCCCGCCGGTACGCAGGACCGCAAAGCAGACTGCCAGAACCATGTTAGGGGGAACGTCATCATGCAGCTGACCGTCCGGTCGAACCACGCCATGCGGCTGATGATGTACTGCGCCCTCAATGACGGCCGCCTCGCCCCGGTCTCGGAAATCGCGCGGGCCTGCAACATGTCCGAGGCGCATCTCGCCAAGATCGCCAACCGCCTCGCCTCCCACGGCTTCGTCGAAACGGTGCGCGGGCGCGGGGGCGGCGTGCGCCTGGCCGCGGACCCCGAGACGCTCTCGGTCGGCGCCGTGGTGCGCACCACCGAGATGGGCGCCTGCCTGATCGAGTGCCTGGATGTCGAGAACAACACCTGCCCGCTGATCGACGCCTGCAAGTTCCGCGGCGTCGTGGGACGGGCGCTGGAGGCGTTCCTGAAGGTGCTCGACGACTGCACCCTGGCCGAGTTGATCGCCGAGGGGGACGACCTGAAGGCGCTGATGGGCATCGACTGCTCCGGCCCGCGCCTCAGCCGCGCGCCGAGCCTGAGCGCCTGAAGGCTACCCCCCTAGAACGCCCCGTCGTAATCCGCCGCCTCGATCCGGGCGGCGAGGAGCGTGAACCCGTCGCGGTCCAGCGCCGCGCGGGCCTCCGCCTCCAGCGCCGCTTCGTCGTCGATCCATGCGCCATGCCCGCCGAAGGCGCGGGCGAGGGCGGGGTAATCCGTCTCTCCCATCCGCACGCCCTCGCGCGGCAGGCCCATCGCGGCCTGCTTCTTCTCGATCAACGCCAGCGAGGCGTCGGCGAGGACCAGCACCAGCGCCGGGCGCCCGAGATCGCGCAGCGTGGCGAGCTCCCCCGCCGTCATCTCGAGCCCCCCGTCGCCGATCACCGCGCAGACCGGCGTGTCGGGCGCCGCGGCGGCGTATCCGGCGGCGAGGCCCAGCGCGCAGCCCATGGTGCAGAAACCCGAGGATTGCAGGAGGCGGCGCGGCGCCGGGGCCTCCCACATCTGGGACAGCAGGATGCGGTGGGCGCCGCTGTCCGCCGTCACCACCGCCGCGGGCGGCAGGGCGCGGCGCAGGGCGCGGAAGGCGGCGTGGGGGCCCCATGAGGCGGGGCCTTCGAACCGGGCCTTGAGCGCGGCGCGCAGCTGCGCCGGGGCCTCGCCCCACTCGGTCCGCGGCGCGGCGCCGTCGAACAGCGCCCGCAGCCCGGCCCCCACGTCGCCGACAAAGGCCATCGAGGCGGAATGCATCCCGTGGGCGGGCGGAATATGCGCGACCTCGATCGCCGCCCCGGGCGCCCAGGGCGCGCGCCAGCCGGGGCGCATCTCCACCGGGTCATAGCCCGCCAGCAGCACCAGGTCGGCTTCGGCCAGGAAGGGCATGACCAGTTCGTCCGAGGCGGGGGACAGCCCGTGCCCGCCCAGCGCCAGCGGGTCGCTTTCGGGCAGGATCCCCTTGGCCTTGTAGGTGGTCAGAAGCGGGATCGCCCGGGCGCGGCAGAGGCGGGCGATCTCCGCCTCGGCGCCGTGGTGCAGCGCGCCGACACCGGCGAGCATCACCGGGCGGCGAGCGGCGCGGATGCGGGCGCGGGCGGCCTCCAGCATCTCGCCCGGCGCGGGGGCGGCGGGGGCGGCGGCGGGCGTCAGCAGGGCCGGGGCCTCCGGCTCCTCCGCCCCCGCGAGCGTCACGGGCAGGTCGAGATGCACCGGCCCCGGCGGGTCCTGCAGCGCCAGGCGCACGGCGCGATCCACCTGCACCTGCACCGCGCCGGGCTCGAGCCGCACCGACGCCTTGGTCACCGCGGCGAGGGCGCCTGCCTGGTCCACCACCTGGTGGGTGTAACGCTGCGCCTCCGCGCCATCCACGCGGCCCGAGAGGATCAGCAGCGGGACCTGGTCCTGCAGCGCATTGGCGGCCGCGTTGACGGCGTTCAGCACCCCCGGCCCGATCGTCGCCAGCAGCACCCCGGGGGCGCCCGTCGCGTGGTGCGCCCCCTCGGCCATGAAGGCGCCCGAGTTCTCATGGCGGCAGAGGGTGAAGGCCAGCCCCGCGCGGGTCAGCGCGTCCAGCAGCGTCAGCACCTCGCCCCCCGGCATGCCGAAGACGTGGCGCGCACCCGCGGCGTGCAGGCGGCGGGCGATCAGGTCGGCGGCGGTGGGCATGGCGGCGCTCCGTCAGGCGAAAACTGGGTCCAAGCTGGGGCCGGGCGCGCGCAATGGCCAATGAAAGCCGCGTGAGGGGCCCCGGCGCCGCCCGCCGCCCCCCGCCCCCGGCGCCCGCGCCGCGCGCAGCCCTCCGCCCCGGCGCAACCGGGAGGCGGCCGCGGGCGCGCGCCCGGGCGCATCGGCGGCGCGCCGGGGCGCATATCCGTTTGCCGACGCGCGGTTTCGCGCTTCATTGTTCGGTATCGATCACCGCCGCCCGAGGACATCCCATGCAGCGCAGCGCCCACCTGAACCGCGAAGAGCGCGAGCAGCTCAAGCAATTCTCCGCCGTCCCGATCAACGTGATCTTCGAGGCCATCCGCCAGGAAGGCGCGCACGAGCTGTCGCGGTCCTTCCGCGCGCTGTGGTGGTCGGGGGTCGCGGCGGGGCTGGCGATCAGCGTCTCGGTGCTGGCCAAGGGGGCGCTGGCCGCCCATCTGCCCCATGCCGACTGGGCGCCGCTGGTGACCAACATGGGCTACACGATCGGCTTCCTGATCGTGATCCTCGGGCGGATGCAGCTGTTCACCGAGAACACCATCACCCCGATCCTGCAGCTGTTCCTCGACCCGCGGCGGCGCAACCTGTCCAAGATCCTGCGGCTCTGGTCCATCGTGTTCCTCGCCAACCTCGTGGGCTGCGGGGTCGCGGCCTGGGTGATGGTCAAGGGCGGCGCGATCCCGCCGGTGACGCTGGACGGGGTGCTCTACATCTCGCGCCACTATGCCGAGGCGAGCGCCTGGCAGCACTTCACCCACGGCATTCCGGCGGGCTTCCTGATCGCGGCGCTTGTGTGGATGCTGCCGGGGCTGAGCGGGTCGGGCGAGGTGGTGATGATCGTGATCATCACCTGGCTGATCGGCGCCGCGGGCCTCAGCCACGTGGTCGCCGGGTCGACCGAGCTGTTCGCGCTGGTGCTGAACGGCGAGATGGGGCTTGTCCCGGCGCTGACCGAGGGCGTGGCCCCGGCCTTCGCGGGCAACGTGCTGGGCGGCACGGGGATCTTCGCCGCGCTCCTCTACGCGCAAACCCGTGAAGAGATCTGACGCGCGAGTAGATCTGACGCGGGCGCGCCCCGGGGACCGGGGCGCGCCTGGCCTCAGCCCTTCTTCGCGGCGAGTTCCGCGAGGATTTCCTCGGTATGCTCGCCGCACATCGGGGGGTGGCGGCGATAGGTCACCGGGGTCTTCGAGAAGTTGATCGGGTTGCCGATCAGGTCCACCCCGCCCGAGGCCGCCGCCGGGTGCGGCACCGTCACCCGCATCCCGCGGGCCTTCACCTGCTCGGAATTGAACACCTCGCCCACGTCCTGGATCGGGCCGACGGGCACCTTGCGGGCCTCCATCTCGGCGCGCAGCGCCTCCTTGTCCCATTTCGCCGTCAGCGCCTCGAGCGCGGGGTTCAGCGTGTCGCGGTTGGCGAGGCGGGCGGGGTTGGTCTCGTAGCGCTCATCCATCGCAAGGTCCGGCGCGCCCAGCAGGTCGCAGAACCGCTGGAACTGCGCGTCATTGCCCACCGCGACGATCACGTGGCCGTCGGTGCAGGGGAACACGCCGTAGGGCACGATGTTCGGATGCCCGTTGCCGCGCCGCTGCGGCACCTGGCCCGAGAGCATGTAGTTCACGCCCTCGTTGATCATCCAGGCGATCTGGCTGTCCACCAGGGACAGGTCGATATGCTGCCCCTCGCCCGTCTTCTGGCGGTGATTGAGGGCCGAGAGCACGGCGACGGTGGCGTACATCCCGCACATCACGTCGGCGATCCCGACGCCCACCTTCATCGGCGGCCCGTCGATGTCGCCGGTCAGCGACATCACCCCGCCGAAGCCCTGGGCCATCAGGTCATAGCCCGGCTTGTCCTTGTTCGGCCCCGTCTGCCCGTAGCCCGAGATCGAGCAGTAGACGATGTTGGGGTTCACCTTGGCGATGTCGTCATAGCCCAGCCCGCGGCGGGCCATGTCGCCGGTCTTGAAGTTCTGGATGAAGACGTCGGCGTCCTTCGCCAGCTCCAGCGCCAGGTCGCGGCCTTCATCGGTGGTGATGTCGATGGCGATGGACCGCTTGTTGCGGTTGGCGGCCAGGTAATAGGCGCTCTCCTTCGTCGGCCCCTCGGGGGAGACCACGAAGGGCGGGCCCCAGGCGCGGGTGTCGTCCCCGAGGCCCGGGCGCTCCACCTTCACCACGTCGGCGCCCATGTCGCCAAGAAGCTGCGTGCAGGTGGGCCCGGCCAGGATGCGGGAGAAATCGAGCACGCGCAGCCCGGCGAGCGGGCCGGCCGGGGCGGCGGGGGCGGCGGCGGAGGCGTCTTCGGTCAAGCTGGGGCTCCCTGTCAGCGGAATGGCGGTTCGCGCGGCAGCATACCGGGCGGCGCGGCGGAAGGAAGGGGCTGCGCAGGGGGGCGCGCGCGCGCCCGTCATCAGGCGCCGCCTTGGTGGGCGCCGCCGGCGCAGGGCGCCCAACCCCGCGGCGCCGCGACGCGATGCGCCTTCCCGGCGCCCTGTTCGGCGCGGTATCCGTTGAATGGCCCGCGCCTTGCAGTGCACCATCCGCACAGGCCCGCAGCCAGGGAGAGACGATTGAACGGCACGCTCAAGATCGTGGTGGTCGAAAAGGACCCCGACCGCGCCCGCATGATCGTGGACGGGCTGGTCGAGGCCGGCGATTACGAGGTGCTGGTGATCGGCGACGATTCCGGCCTGTCGCGCCGCCTGCAGCGCGAGGACCCGGACCTGGTGCTGATCGACCTCGAGGCGCCGAGCCGCGACATCCTCGAGGAACTCGCCCTCGCCTCGGGCCCCATGGAGCGGCCGGTGGCGATGTTCGTCGACCGCACGGACGAGGGCGCGGCGGCGGCGGCGATCGAGGCGGGCGTCTCGGCCTATGTCGTCGACGGGCTGCGGCAGGAGCGGATCAAGCCCGTGCTCGACGCCGCCATCGCCCGGTTCCACA
This sequence comes from Rhodovulum sp. DZ06, assembly GCF_050586345.1. Taxonomy (NCBI): domain Bacteria; kingdom Pseudomonadati; phylum Pseudomonadota; class Alphaproteobacteria; order Rhodobacterales; family Paracoccaceae; genus Rhodovulum; species Rhodovulum sp. DZ06. The sequence continues at coordinate 86,395 of NZ_JBOCEF010000006.1, read as the reverse complement.
TGGTCAGCCGGATGCGCGCCGAGCTCGCCGCCACCAAGGCCGCGCTGGCCGAGCGCAAGGTGATCGACCGCGCCAAGGGCCTCTTGATGAAGGCCAAGGGCCTGTCGGAGGAAGAGGCCTATGCGCGGCTGCGCAAGACGGCGATGGACCAGGGCCGCAAGGTGGTCGAGGTCGCCGACTCCCTGGTCACCGCGGCGGAGCTTCTGAAATGACCGTCTCGCTCGATATCGGCTTCCTGCCGCTGTGCGACTGCGCCCCGCTGGTGGTCGCCCATGAACTCGGCTTCGCCGCCTCCGAGGGGCTGGAGCTGCGCCTGCGCCGCGAACGCTCCTGGTCGGCGCTGCGCGACAAGCTCGCGCTCAACCGGCTCGACGCCGCGCACATGCTCGCGCCGGTGCCGGTGGCGATGTCCATGGGCCTCGGCGGGCTGCCGCTGAAGATCGACGCGCTGATGGTGATGTCGGTCAATGGCGACGTGATCGGCGTGTCGCAGCCGGTGGCCGAGCGGATGCGGGCGGCGGGGCCGATGCCCGGCTTCCTCGACGCCGCGGGGATGGGCCGGCGGCTGATCGACTGCGCCGGGGACCGGCCGCTGCGGGTCGCCGCGCCCTTCCCGTTCTCGATGCACGCGGAGCTGCTCTATTACTGGCTCGACGCGCTCGGCCTCTCGGCCCCCGCGTCGCTGACCGTGCGCACCGTGCCGCCCTCGATGATGCCCGAGGCGCTGGCGAACGGCGAGGTGGACGTGTTCTGCGTGGGCGAGCCCTGGGGGACCGAGGCGGTGGAGGCGGGCGCGGCCGAGCTGATCCTGCCCGGCGCCGCGATCTGGCGCTTCGCCCCGGAAAAGGTCCTCGCCGCCCGGCATGACTGGACCGAGGAGAACCCCGAGAAGACCGCCGCCCTGATGCGCGCCGTCTGGCGCGCCTGCCGCTGGCTGGCGGATCCCGAGGCGCAGGGCACGGCGGCCGAGATCCTGTCGCGCGGCCCCTACATGGACCTGCCCGCGGACCGGATCGAGCGGGCGCTGGCCGGGCGGCTGCCGTCCTCGCGCGCCGGGGACGAACAGCACGTGCCCGATTTCGTGCTGTTCCATCGCGGCGCGGCGAATTTCCCCTGGCGGTCCCAGGCGCTGTGGATCGCACGGCGGATCGCGGCGCGCACCGGGCTCGACGTCGAACAGGCCGAGGCGGCGGCGCGGGCCTGTTTCCGCGCCGACCTCTACCGCGCGAATCTCGCGCCCCTCGGGGCCCCGATGCCCGCGGCGTCGGAGAAGGTGGAGGGCGCGCTGAGCGTGCCGACCGAGGTCGCGGCCACGGTGGGCGAGATGCTGATCGGGCCGGATTGCTTCTTTGATGGGCGCGTCTTCGACCCGAAAGCGGCCTGACGCGGCGTTTTTCGCCCAAAAATGCGGCACCGCATGTTTTCCGCCCGGAAAACCGACTTTTGCGCTTGCGAAAAGATGCGGAATCAAGTCATCTTAGGTTCCAGAGAGGGGGCGACGATGTCCCCGCTCTGAGAGATCACCGTCACAGGTTTCTCGGGCAAGGCCGCTCGAACACACGCTGCGCGATGTCGCGCTTCGTCTGTTCGTCGGCCTTTTTTTCGTTTCATCCGCCTGCCGCCGTCTTCCCTGTCCGGCGGCGAGGCTTCGTGTACGCCGCCTGGCGCCTGCGTATCGGCGCCGCCCTTTTTCTTCTGCGCGGGCCACGGCCTGTCGCGCCCCCGGCGGAGCGTTCCGCCGCTCACCCCTGACCCTGGCCGCCCCCTGCCGCAACCCGGGCGCGCCGCACCCCAGGAGAGACGCATGAAAACCCTGTTCGGCGCCATGGCCGCCTCGATCCTCGCCCTGTCGGCCGCCAACGCCCAGGAAATGATCTTCCCCGAGAAGGACGAGCTGAAGTTCGGCTTCATCAAGCTCACCGACATGGCGCCGCTCGCGATCGCCTATGAGAAGGGGTATTTCGAGAACGAGGGCCTGTTCGTCACCCTCGAGGCGCAGGCCAACTGGAAGGTGCTGCTCGACCGCGTGATCGACGGCCAGCTCGACGGCGCCCACATGCTCGCCGGCCAGCCGCTGGCCGCCACCATCGGATTCGGCACCGAGGCGCATATCGTCACCCCCTTCTCGATGGATCTGAACGGCAACGGCATCACCGTGTCGAACGAGATCTGGGCCGAGATGAAGAAGCACATCCCGCATGACGCCGACGGCAAGCCGATCCACCCGATCAGCGCCGCGGCCCTCAAGCCGGTGGTCGAGAAGTACAAGGCCGAGGGCAAGCCCTTCAACATGGGCATGGTCTTCCCCGTCTCGACCCATAACTACGAGCTGCGCTACTGGCTCGCCGCCGGGGGCCTGAAGCCGGGCTTCTACTCCCCCGACAACGTCTCGGGCCAGATCGGCGCCGACGTGCTGCTGTCGGTGACCCCGCCGCCGCAGATGCCCGCCACCATGGAAGCCGGCACCATCTACGGCTACTGCGTGGGCGAGCCGTGGAACCAGCAGGCGGTGTTCAAGGGCATCGGCGTGCCGGTGATCACCGATTACGAGATCTGGAAGGACAACCCCGAGAAGGTGTTCGGCCTGACCAAGGAGTTCACGGACGAGAACCCCAACACCACCCTGCTGCTGACCAAGGCGCTGATCCGCGCCGCCAAGTGGCTGGATGAAAACGACAACGCCAACCGCCCCGAGGCCGTGGAGATCCTGTCGCGTCCCGAATATGTCGGCGCCGATTACGAGGTGATCGCCGCCTCGATGACCGGCACCTTCGAGTACGAGAAGGGCGACAAGCGCGCCGTTCCCGACTTCAACGTGTTCTACCGCTACAACGCGACCTACCCGTTCTACTCGGACGCCGTCTGGTACCTGACCCAGATGCGCCGCTGGGGCCAGATCGCCGAGGCCAAGCCGGACAGCTGGTATGACGAGGTCGCCAAGTCCGTCTACCGCCCGGACATCTACCTGAAAGCCGCGAAGATCCTGGTCGAAGAAGGCCATATCGACGCCGCCGACGTGCCTTGGGACTCCGACGGCTACAAGGCCCCGCAGAGCCAGTTCCTCGACGGCGTCACCTATGACGGCAAGGCGCCCAACGCCTATCTCGAGAAGCTCACCATCGGCCTGAAGGGCGAGCAGAAAGTCGTCGGCAACGGCGTCGAGGGCTGAAGCCCCCCGGCCGGGGCGCCCCCACGGCCCCGGCCCCGCCCCCTTCGCCTTCCCGCGGCGAAGGGGGCCCCTTTTCAAGACGATCCGCGCCCTTCCGACCGCTCCCGGCGCCCCCCCGCGCCGCGGCGGCCCGCCCGATCCCGGAGACACCTGTCATGACCGCCATTCCCGACGCCCCCGGCGCCGCCTCGGCCGCCGCCGAGAAAGAGGCCCGCAAGGCCCGCATCTTCACCCGGATCAACAAGGCCGGGACCTGGTTCAACGTGCTCGGCCTCGCCTGGATCACCCCGATGCTGCGCATGGCGGCCGGTGATGACGTGAAGACCAACGCGCGAGAGCTGTGGCGCCTGATGGGCGTGCCGCTCCTGGCGATCCTCGGGTTCCTGTTCGTCTGGGCGCAGCTGGCGCCGACGGTGCAGACCTCGCTCGGCGCCATTCCCGGCCCGGCGCAGGTCTGGGAGCAGGTCGAGGTGCTGCACGAGGATTACGAGCGCGAGAAGGCCAAGGAGGCCGCGTTCTACGAGCGCCAGGACGCGCGCAACGAGAAGCTGATCGCCGCCGGCCATGCCGACCGGGTGAAGGAGCGCGACTATACCGGCGCGCCGACCTACTACGCGCAGATCTGGACCTCGATCCAGACCGTGTTCTTCGGCTTCCTGATCGCCACCGCCGTGGCCGTGCCGATCGGCATCATGGCGGGCCTGTCGCCGATGGCGAACGCGGGCATCAACCCGCTGGTGCAGATCTTCAAGCCGGTCTCGCCGCTCGCCTGGCTGCCCATCGTCACCATGATCGTCTCGGCCGTCTACACGACGAACGAGGGGATGTTCTCCAAGTCCTTCCTGATCTCGGCCATCACCGTCACGCTCTGCTCGCTCTGGCCGACGCTGATCAACACCGCCCTCGGCGTCGCCTCCATCGACAAGGACCTGGTGTCCGTGTCGAAGGTGCTGAAAATGAACACCTACACCAAGATCACCAAGCTGGTGCTGCCCTCGGCGCTGCCGCTGATCTTCACCGGGCTGCGGCTGAGCCTCGGCGTGGGCTGGATGGTGCTGATCGCGGCCGAGATGCTCGCCCAAAACCCCGGCCTCGGCAAGTTCGTGTGGGACGAGTTCCAGAACGGCTCCTCCAACTCGCTCGCCAAGATCATGGTCGCGGTGTTCACCATCGGCATCATCGGCTTCCTGCTCGACCGCCTGATGTTCGCGCTGCAGTCGCTCTTCACCTTCTCGTCGAACCGCTGAGCGAGGGGGCCGACATGACCGACGCGATCATCGAATTCAAGAACGTCTCGATGGGCTATGGCGAGGGAACCCGCCGCCACGAGGTCCTCAAGAACATCGACCTTCAGCTTCGGAGCGGCGAATTCCTGGTGGTGCTGGGCTTCTCCGGCACCGGCAAGACCACGCTGATCAACCTGATGGCGGGCCTCGAGAAGCCGTCGAAGGGCGAGGTGCTGTTCCGCGGCAAGCCGATCGAGGGGCCGGGCCCCGAGCGCGGCGTGATCTTCCAGAACTACTCGCTGATGCCGTGGCTGACCGTCCAGGGCAACGTGATGCTGGCGCTGGACTCGGTGTTCCCGAAGATGCCGAAGGCCGAGAAGGCCGAGAAATGCGCCCATTACATCAAGATGGTGGGCCTGTCGCACGCCACGCTGCGCCGCCCGGCCGAGCTTTCGGGCGGGATGCGCCAGCGGGTGAACGTGGCCCGCGCCCTGGCGATGAACCCCGAGGTGCTGCTGCTGGACGAGCCGCTCTCGGCCCTCGACGCGCTGACCCGCGCCAATCTCGGCGACGAGATCGAGGCGATCTGGGAAGGCGACAAGAAGACCTGCATCCTGATCACCAACGACGTGGATGAAGCGATCCTTCTGGGCGACCGCATCCTGTGCCTGAACCCCGACGGCTCCCTGGGCGAGATGTTCGACAACACGCTCTCCCGCCCGCGGGACCGCGCGGCGATGAACCACGACGAGGCGTTCAAGACCCTGCGCGCCGCGGTCACCAATTACCTGATGGATGTCGGCGTCGCCGCCAGGGCCGAGGGCACGCGCAGCCTGCCCAACGTCACGCCGCTCCACGCCCTGCCCCAGGCCTATGCCAAGGCGGCGGCCTCGGACGCGGGCATCCTGAACAACGACGACCGCTACCTGCAGTACTCGCAGCTCCACAAGATCTACCCGACGCCCAAGGGCCCGCTGACCGTGGTCGAGGATTTCAACCTCACCATGAAGAAGGGGGAGTTCATCTCGCTGATCGGCCATTCGGGCTGCGGCAAGTCCACGGTGCTGACCATGACCGCGGGCCTGAACGAGATCTCGAAGGGCGGCATCATCCTCGACGGCAAGCATGTCGAGGGCGCCGACCCCGAGCGCGCGGTGGTGTTCCAGTCCCCGTCGCTGTTCCCCTGGCTGACGGCCAAGGAGAACGTGTCGGTCGGCGTCGACCGCGTGTACCCCAAGGCCTCCCAGGCCGAGCGGCAGGACGTGGTGGAATATTACCTCGAGCGCGTCGGCCTCGGGGACGCGATGGACAAGTCGGCCGCAGAGATGTCGAACGGCATGAAGCAGCGCGTCGGCATCGCCCGCGCCTTCGCCCTGTCCCCGAAGCTGCTGCTGCTGGACGAGCCCTTCGGGATGCTCGACAGCCTGACGCGCTGGGAGCTGCAGGAAGTGCTGATGGAGGTGTGGTCGCGCACCAAGGTCACCGCCGTCTGCGTCACGCACGATGTCGACGAGGCGATCCTGCTCGCCGACCGCGTGGTGATGATGACCAACGGCCCCCAGGCCACCATCGGCAAGATCATGGACGTGAAGCTGCCGCGCCCGCGCACCCGCAAGGCGCTGCTGGAGCATCCCGATTACTACGCCTACCGCGAAGAGCTGCTGACCTTCCTGGAAGAGTACGAGCACGGCGCCCACAAGAAGGAGGCCGCGTGATGGACGACGCGAACGCCCCCGCGGACGCCGCGGCGCTGCGCTTCATCGAGGCGGTCGAAGTCTGGATCCCCTCCCCGGACGGCGACAAGCTTATACTGGCCAGCGCCGATTACGGGCGGTTGACCGCGTTCGGCGACGCCAGCCGCAACGTGTCCTTCGCCAGGGGCGAGGGCCTTCCGGGCCGCGCCTGGGCCGAGGCCCGGCCGGTGCTGATCAACCCGCTCGCCGGGTCCGGCTTCGTGCGGATCGAGGCGGCGGCCGAGGCGGGGCTGACCTGCGCCCTCGCCGTCCCCTTCTTCGCCGGGCAGGCGCTGAAGGGCGTCGCGGTGCTGCTGTGCGCCGAGGACGAGGCGCGCTCGGGCGCCGTGGAGATCTGGGCCGAGGACAAGGCCGCGCCGGGGGTCCTGGCGCTCTCGGACGGCTATTACGGCGCCGCGAAGGCGTTCGAGGCGGTGTCCCGCGCCGCCCGCTTCGCCCGCGGCAAGGGCCTGCCGGGCGGCGCCTGGGCGGCGCAGGCGGCGATGCTGCTGCGCGACCTCGGCGGATCGTTCCGCTTCGTGCGGGCCGAGGCGGCGGGCGAGGCGGGGCTGACCACCGGCCTCGGCATCCCGCTGGAGCTACCGGGCGGCGAAACGCTGGCCCTCGCGCTTCTGTCCGCGAAATCCGCCCCCATCGCGGGCCGGTTCGAGATCTGGGACGCCGCCGGCGGCTCGGGCAAGGACGGGCGCGACATGATCCTGGTGGACGGGGTCTGCGACCGGCGCGGCCCGCTCTGGGGCCAGCCGCGGCGCGCGGCGCCCTGGCAGGGGCCCATCGGCCGCGTGGCCGCCACCGGCGCCCCCGTCGCGGTCGGCGGGCCCGAGGCGGCGGGGCTTCCCGCGGGCTGGGCCTCCTGCGTCGCGCTTCCCATTCACCGCAAGGGCCGGCTGGCGCAAGTCGCCGCCTGGTATTTCTGATCACGAAAGGCGCATGACATGACCCAGAAACTCGTCGTCATCGGCGCAGGCATGGCCTCGGGCCGCGCGCTCGAACACCTGTTCGACGCCGCCCCCGACGCCTATCACGTGACCCTCTTCAACGCCGAGCCGCGCGGCAATTACAACCGCCTCATGCTCTCTCCCGTCTTGTCGGGCGAGAAGACCTACGAGGAAATCGTCACCCATGACGACGCCTGGTACGCGGCGAACGGCGTGACCTGCCGCTTCGGCGAGAAGGTGCTGGGCATCGACCGCGCCGCCAAGGTGGTGAAGGGCGAGAACGGCGACGTGGCGTATGACAAGCTGATCGTCGCCACCGGCTCGGACCCGTTCATCATCCCCTGCCCCGGGCATGACCTGCCCGGCGTGCTGGCCTATCGCGACCTTGAAGACACCAACGCGATGATCGACGCCGCCGCCAAACCCGGCGCCCGCGCGGTGGTGATCGGCGGCGGGCTCCTCGGCCTCGAAGCCGCGGCGGGCCTGCGCCTGCGCGGCATGGAGGTCACAGTCCTGCACCTGATGGGCCACCTGATGGAGCGGCAGCTGGACCCCGCCGCGGGCTACCTGCTGCAGCAGGATCTCGAGCGCCGCGGCCTCGACATCCGCTGCGGGGCCAACACCAAGGAGATCTACGGGAACGGCAAGGTCGAGGGCGTGCGCCTCGACGACGGAACCGAGATCCCGGCGGACATCGTCTGCATGGCCGTGGGCATCCGCCCCTCGACCGCGCTGGCGAAATCCGCGGGGCTGGAGGTGAACCGCGGCGTGATCGTCAACGACCAGATGATCACCTCGGACCCCGACATCCTCGCCCTCGGCGAATGCGTCGAGCATGACGGCCAGGTCTTCGGCCTCGTCGCGCCGCTCTATGACCAGGCCAAGGTGATCGCCAAGACCCTGACCGCCGAGCCGGCGCAGTTCATCCCCGTCGTCACCGCGACCAAGCTGAAGGTCACCGGGGTGGACCTGTTCTCGGCCGGCGATTTCGCCGACGGCGAGGGGCGCGAAGAGATCGTGTTCCGCGACGCCGCCCGCGGCGTCTACAAGCGCCTCGTGATCAAGGACGAGAAGATCATCGGCGTCGTGATGTACGGCGAGACCGGCGACGGGAACTGGTTCTTCGGCGAGATGAAGGCCGGGACCGACGTCTCCGAGACCCGCGAGACGCTGATCTTCGGCCCCGCCTATGCCGGGGGGGCCGCGCTGGACCCTATGGCGGCCGTTGCAGCATTGCCGGATGATGCGGAGATCTGCGGCTGCAACGGCGTGTGCAAGGGAACCATCGTCTCCGCCATCCAGAACGGCGCGGGGGATCTCGACGCCGTGAAGGCGACCACCAAGGCCAGCGCGTCCTGCGGGACCTGCACGGGCCTGGTGGAACAGGTGCTCGCCCTCACCCTCGGGGATGCGTTCGAGGCGCCGACCGCCAAGCCGATCTGCAAATGCACCGATCTTCCGCATGAGGACGTCCGCCGCCTGATCAAGGCGAAGGAGCTGAAATCCATGCCCGCGGTGATGCAGGAGCTGGAGTGGAAGACCTCCTGCGGCTGCCATGTCTGCCGCCCGGCGCTGAACTTCTACCTGCTGGCCGACTGGCCGGTGGAGTACAAGGACGACCCGCAGAGCCGCTTCATCAACGAACGCGCGCACGCGAACATCCAGAAGGACGGCACCTTCAGCGTCATGCCCCGGATGTGGGGCGGCATGACCACGCCCGAGGAGCTGATCGCCATCGCCCAGGCCGCGCAGAAATACGGCGCGGTGGTGAAGGTGACCGGCGGCCAGCGCATCGACCTTCTGGGCGTGAAGAAAGAGGACCTGCCCGCCATCTGGGCCGATCTGAACGCCGCCGGGATGGTCTCGGGCCACGCCTATTCCAAGGGCCTGCGCACGGTGAAGACCTGCGTCGGGTCGGACTGGTGCCGCTTCGGGACCCAGGATTCGACCGGCCTCGGCATCAAGCTCGAGAAACGCCTCTGGGGCTCCTGGACCCCGCACAAGGTCAAGCTCGGCGTCTCCGGCTGCCCGCGCAACTGCGCCGAGGCGACCTGCAAGGACGTGGGCGTGATCTGCGTGGACTCGGGGTTCCAGGTCTCCATCGCCGGCGCCGCCGGGATGGACGTGAAGGAGACCGAGGCCCTCGCCACCGCCGCGACGGAAGAGGAGGCGATGGACCTGATCGTCGCCACGATCCAGCTCTACCGCGAGGGGGGCAAGTACCTCGACCGCATGTACAAATGGGTCGCCAAGGTCGGCCTTGATTGGGTCAAGGAACAGGTGGTCGACGACCTTGAGAACCGCCGCGCGCTGGTCGAGCGCTTCGACCTCTCGCAATCCGTCTACCAGAAAGACCCGTGGGCCGAGCTCGCCGCGCCGCAGAACGCGCCGCGCCTGCGCCCGCTTGCAGACCTGACGCAGGAGGCCGCGGAATGACCGAGTGGATCGATATCGGCGCGCTGGAGGACATCCCCGCCCGCGGCGCCCGCGTGGTGAAGACGGCCCGGGGCTGCGTCGCGGTGTTCCGCACCCATGACGACGAGGTGTTCGCGACCGACGACCGCTGCCCGCACAAGGGCGGGCCGCTGTCGGACGGCATCGTGCATGGCCACTCGGTCACCTGCCCGCTGCACAACTGGGTCTTCGCGCTGAACTCCGGCCAGGCGCAGGGCGCGGATGAAGGCGCGGTGCGCACCCATCCGGCGAAAGTGGACGGGGGGCGCGTGCTCCTCGAGGTCTCGGCCCTGAGGGCGGAGCGGGCGGCATGACCGCGCCGGGGGGTGCGGGCCGCCTGGACGGGGCGGGCGGCACGGGCGCGGAGGGCGCCGCTTCGGCGGAGATCGGCGTGCGCACCGCCTGCCCCTATTGCGGCGTCGGCTGCGGCGTGATCGCGTCGCCCGACGGCAAGGGCGGCGCGGCGATCCGCGGCGACAAGGACCACCCGGCGAACTATGGCCGCCTCTGCTCCAAGGGCTCGGCCCTTGGGGAGACCATCGACATGGCGGACCGCCTGCTGACCCCCAAGGTCGGCGGGCGCGATGCGTCCTGGGACGCGGCCATCGGCCTCGTGGCCGAGAAATTCCAGGCCGCGATCCGCGATCACGGCCCCGATTCCGTGGCCTTCTACGTCTCCGGCCAGCTGCTGACCGAGGATTACTACGTCGCCAACAAGCTGATGAAGGGCTGGATCGGCTCGGGCAATATCGACACCAATTCGCGGCTCTGCATGGCGTCCTCGGTCGCCGGCATGAAGCGCGCCTTCGGCGCCGACAGCGTCCCCCAGGCCTATGAGGACCTGGAGGAGACCGACCTGCTGGTGCTCGTCGGCTCCAACCTCGCCTGGGCGCACCCGGTGCTGTACCAGCGGGTGATCGCCGCCAAGGCCGCCCGCCCGGGGATGAAGGTGATCACCATCGACCCGCGGCGCACGGCGTCCTCGGACCTCGCGGACCTGCACCTGCCGATCCGGCCCGGATCGGACGTGGCGCTGTGGAACGCGGTGCTGTCCCAGGTGATCGAGCAGGGCGCCGTGGATGCGGCCTATGTCGCCGCCCATGTCGACGGGTTCGCCGAAGCCGCCGCCGAGGTGCGCGGGACGACGGCCGCCAACGCCGCCGCCGCCTGCGGGCTGGACGCAGCGGATGTGGAGACGTTCATCAACCTCTGGGTCCGCACCGAGAAGGTGGTGACGATCTGGTCCCAGGGCGTGAACCAGTCCAGCGCCGGGACCGACAAGGTCAACGCGATCATCAACTGCCACCTCGCCACCGGCCGCATCGGCAAGCCCGGAAGCGGGCCGTTCAGCGTCACCGGCCAGCCCAACGCCATGGGCGGGCGAGAGGTCGGCGGCCTGGCCAACATGCTGGCCGCGCATCTCGACATCGAGAACGCGGCGCATCGCGAGGCGGTGCAGGGGTTCTGGGCCTCTCCCGCCATCCCCACCAAGCCGGGGCTGAAGGCGGTGGACCTGTTCGAGGCCTGCCGGTCGGGCAAGATCAAGGCGCTGTGGATCATGTCCACCAACCCCGCCGTGTCCCTGCCCGACGCCGACGGGGTGCGCGAGGCGATCGCGGCCTGCGATTTCGTCGCCGTCTCGGACATCATCGAGACCACCGACACCACGCGGCTGGCCGACGTGCTCCTCCCCGCCACGGGCTGGGGCGAGAAATCGGGCACCGTCACCAATTCGGACCGCACCATCTCCCGCCAGCGGCCGTTCCTTCCGGCGCCGGGCAAGGCGCGGGCCGACTGGAAGATCATCTGCGACGTCGCGCAGGCCATGGGCTTCGACGGCTTCGATTTCGAGGATGAGGCCGCGGTCTACCGCGAGCACGCCGCGCTGTCCGGCGTCGCGGGCAAGCTGGGGCGCGACTTCGACATCTCGGACCATGCCGGGCTGTCCCGCGAGGGCTATGACGGGATGGCCCCGTTCCGCTGGCCCCTCGCCGGGCCGCGCAAGGGCGGGCGCTTCTTCGCCGACGGCAAGTTCTTCACGCCCTCGGGCAAGGGCCGGATGCTGGCGCTGGAGCTGCGCGAACCGGCCCAGCAGCTCACCGCCGCCCGCCCGCTGCGCCTGAACACGGGCCGCGCGCGGGACCACTGGCACACCATGACCCGCACGGCCAAATCCCCGCGCCTGTCCCAGCACATGGGCGAGCCGTGGCTGGAGGTGCATCCCGAGGACGCCGCCGCCTGCGGGCTGAAACCCGCCGACCTGGCCGAGGTTTCCTCGGACCGCGGCACGTCGATCCTGCGGGTGCTGGTGACGGACAAGACCCGGCCCGGGGTGTTGTTCGCGCCGATGCACTGGACCGGCGAATACGCGCCCACGGGCCGGGTCTGCGCCCTGCCCGAGCCGGTCGTGGACCCCGTCTCGGGCCAGCCCGAGCTGAAGAGCGCCGCCGTCTCGGCCCGCCGCTTCCGCGCCGCCTGGCACGGCTTCGCCGCCGCGCGCGGCGAATTCCGCCCGAAAACCGCCTACTGGTCCCGCGCCCGCACGAAAACCGGCTGGCGCGCGGAACTCGCCCATGACGCGGCCCCCGCGGACTGGGAGAATTTCGCGCGCGACCTCTTCGGCCTTCCGCACGCCGCGACCGCCTGCGTGATCGACGCCGCCCGCGGCATCGCCCGCGTCGCGCTGCTGGTCGAGGACCGCGTGGCCGCCGTCCTCTTCGCCGCGCCCGAGCCGGTGCAGGTGGCGCGGGGCCACGTGGTCGCCGCGCTGGACGGGGACGGCCCGGCGCTGCCGCTGCTGGCAGGCCGCCCGGGCGCCGACATGCCCGATCCGGGCGCCATCGTCTGCGCCTGTTTCGACGTCGGGGTGAACACCATCCTCGCCGCCATCGCGGGCCAGGGCCTGACCAGCGTCGAGGCGGTGGGCGACGTGCTGCGGGCCGGGACGAATTGCGGCTCGTGTCGCCCGGAAATCCGGGCCATTCTGGACGGCGCCATCGCCGCCCGGAAGGAAGCCGCAGAGTGACGCCAGCAGACGACGCCGCCCCCAGGGCAGACGCCGCCCCTTACGATGACCTGAGCCAGCTGGTCCGCGCCCTCGGGCGCGGGCCGGGCCGGTCGCGCAACCTGACCCGCGAGGAAGCCGCGCAGGCCATGACCGCCATCCTCGCGGGCCGCGCAGCCCCCGAGGCGGTGGGCGCCCTGCTGATGCTGATGCGCTATCGCGGCGAGAGCCCCGAGGAGATCGCGGGCTTCGTCGACGCCATGCGCGCCCGCTCCGGCGCCTGGGCCGGGGTCGGCGCGGCGCTGGACTGGCCGAGCTATGCCGCGGGCAAATCCCGCGGGCTGCCCTGGTTCCTCCTCTCCGCCCGGCTGGTGGCGCAGGCGGGGTTCCCGGTGATGCTGCATGGCTGGAACTCGCACCCCGGCATGGCCGATCCGCGCGAATCCCTCTCCGCCGCCGGGATCCCGGTGACGCGGACGCCCGATGCGGCGCGCGACGCGCTAGCGGGCGGCGGCCTCGCCTATGCGCCGCTCGAATGCATCGACGCGGAGCTCCTCGGCGTGCTGCGCCTGCGCGAACGGCTGGGCCTTCGGTCCGCGGTCAACACCGCGCTCAGGGCCTGGAACCCCTCCGCCGCCGATGCGCAGGTCGAGGGCGTGTTCCACCCGCCCTACCGCCCCCTCGCCCGCGGCGCGGCCGAGGTGCTCGGCGAGATGGCGATGACCGCGATCAAGGGCGGCGGCGGCGAGTTCGAGCGCCACCCGTCCAAGACCGTCACCCTCGAAGGGCTGCGCGGCGGCGCCCCCTTCATCGCCGAGGCCCCGGCGCTGGTCGACGAATCCCGCCGCCTGAAGGACGGCGACGCGGACCCGGGGCGCCTGCCCGCCCTCTGGACCGGCGCGGCCGAGGACCCGTTCGCCGAGGCCGTCGTCACCGGCACCGCGGCGCTGGCGCTGATGACCCTCGGCGTCGCGGGCACGGCGGAGGAGGCGGACGAGGCGGCGGCGACCCTCTGGACCGCGCGCGACCGGGCGGCGCTGGCCGCCTGATCCGCCCGCGAAAGAAACTTCGCTCCCGCCCCTTGACCTTCCCGTGACTGGAAGCCCCATATCCCGGAGCAGACGCCCTGCCGCCGGAGGTTTCCCCATGCCCGAAGACCGCGCCCTGCTGGATGAACGCCACGCCCTGACCTTCCAGGTCGCGGGGATGAACTGCGCCGGATGCGCCGGGCGGGTGGAAAAGGCGCTCGCCGCCCTGCCGGGGGCCGAGGGGGCCGAGGTGAACCTGGCGCTCGAACGCGCCACCCTGCGCGGGCCCATCGCCCTGTCCGACGCCGCCGAGGCGGTCGCCGCCACCGGCTTCGCGGTGCGCGAAACCCGGGTGGCGCTGGCGCTGTCGGGGATGACCTGCGCGGGCTGCGCCGGGCGGGTGGAGCGGGCGCTGGCCGCCGCGCCGGGCGTCATCCGCGCCTCGGTGAACCTCGCCACCGAAACCGCCGACATCCGCATCGCCGCCGGGGAAACCGACGCCCCCGCCCTGATCGAGGCGGTGCGCAAGGCGGGCTATGACGCGCGGCTCGAAGATGACGGGTCCGAGGCCGCGGCGGAGGAAGAGGCCGCCCGCGCCGCCCGCGACCGCAACGAGCTGATCCTCGGCGCGCTGCTGACCGCGCCGATGGTGACCACGATGATCCTGATGGTGCTGGGCGTTCCCGCGCATCTGCCGGTCTGGGCCGAGGCCGCGCTGGCGATCCCGGTCTGGGCGTGGATCGGGCGGCGCTTCCACCGCGGGGCCTGGGCGGCGGTCAAGGCGCGCGCGGGCAACATGGACGTGCTGGTCTCGCTCGGCTCCACCGCCGCGGTGGTCTACTCGCTGATGATGATCGCGCTCCACGGCGCCGACGCCGCCGGGCGGCTTTATTTCGAGGCGGCGGCGGTGATCGTCACCCTCGTGCTGTTCGGCAAGTGGCTGGAATCGCGCGCCAAGGCCTCAGCCGCCGAGGCGCTGCGCGCGCTGATGGCCCTGCGCCCCGAAGAGGCCGTGATCCGCCGCGCGGGCAAGGAGGAGACCGTGCCCATCGCCCAAGTGGTGCTGGGCGACGTCGTCGTGGTCCGCCCCGGCGAGCGCATCGCCGTGGATGGCGAGATCATCAAGGGCGAGACCGAGGTGGATGAGAGCCTGGTGACGGGTGAGCCGCTGCCCGCCACCCGCCGCACCGGCGACAAGGTGATCGCCGGGTCGGTCAACGGCCCCGGCCTGGTCCGCGTGCGGGCCGAGGCGGTCGGCGCCGACGGCACCGTCGCGCGCATCGCCCGGATGGTGGCCGAGGCGCAGACCGGCAAGGCCCCGATCCAGCGGCTCGTCGACCGGATCTCCGCCATCTTCGTGCCCGCGGTGCTGGCATTCTCGCTGCTGACCCTCGTCGGCTGGCTGGCCTTCGGCGGCTCGGTCGACGCGGCGTTCTCGGCCGCGCTGTCGGTGCTGGTGATCGCCTGCCCCTGCGCGCTCGGCCTCGCCACCCCCGCGGCCCTCGTGGCCGGGACCGGCGCGGCGGCCAAGGCCGGGATCCTGATCCGGGACGTGGAGACGCTGGAGCGCGCGGGCCGCGTCGACGCCATCGCCTTCGACAAGACCGGCACGCTGACCCTCGGCGCCCCGCAGGTGGACGAGATCCGGGTGCTCTCGGGCACGCGGGCGGAGGCGCTGGCGCTGGCCGCCGCGGTGCAGGCGGGGTCCGAGCACCCTCTGGGCCGCGCGGTGCTGGCGGCGGCGGAGGGCGTGAGCGCCCCCGAGGCCGAAGAGTTCCGCGCCGTGATCGGCGAGGGGGTCGAGGCCCGCATCGAGGGCGCGCAGGTCCGCATGGGCCGCCCCGAATTCGCCGCCCCGGGAGCGGAGGTGGACGCCCAGGCCCTGACCGGCGCCGGCCGCACCGTGGTGCTGCTGGCGAAGGACGGCGCGCCGGTCGCGCTCTTCGCCCTGTCGGACACGCTGCGCGAGGATGCGGCCGAGGCGGTGGCGGCGCTGAAGGCGCGCGGGCTGTCGGTGGTGATGCTGACCGGCGATTCCCCCGAGGCCGCCGCCCGCATCGCCGAGGCCGCCGGGATCGACGAGGTGAAGGCCGCCCTGCGCCCCGGCCAGAAGACCGAGGCGCTGGCCGAGCTCCAGTCCCAGGGCCGCCATGTCGCGATGATCGGCGACGGGATCAACGACGCGCCCGCGCTGGCGGCGGCGGAACTCGGCATGGCCATGGGCGGCGGCGCGGATGCGGCGCTGGCCTCGGCGGGCGTCACGCTGCTGCGCAAGAAGCTGACGCTGGTTCCCGCGGCGCTCTCCATCGCCAACGCCACCGCGCGCAAGATCCGGCAGAACCTGTTCTGGGCCTTCGCCTATAACGCCGTCTGCCTGCCGGTCGCCGCGGCGGGGCTGCTGGACCCGGGGGTCGCGGGCGCCGCGATGGCCGCCAGTTCCGTCAGCGTCGCAGCCAACGCGCTGCTGCTGAAACGCTGGACGCCGGAGGGGTCGGCATGAATATCGGCGCCGCCGCCAAGGCCAGCGGGCTGCCCGCCAAGACCATCCGGTATTACGAGGAGATCGGGCTGCTGACCCCGGCAAGGGACCTCAACGGCTACCGCGATTTCGGCGACCGGGACCTGCACGTGCTGGCCTTCATCGGCCGGGCGCGGGGGCTGGGATTCTCCATCGAGCAGGTGCGCGCGCTGCTGTCGCTGTGGCAGGACCGCGAGCGGGCCAGCGCCGACGTCCACGCGCTGGCGCGCACCCACCTGGCCGAGATCGACGCCAAGATGGAAGAGCTGCGCGAGATGCGGGACACGCTGGCCGGGCTGATGACCGCCTGCGCGGGGAACGAGCACCCGGATTGCCCGATCCTCGAAGGGCTGGCGGGCCATGCCGACGGCTGCCGCAAGGGCTGCGCGGAGCCGGGCTGAGGCGACCCCGGCGCGCCCCCTCAGCCGCCGCGATAGCGCAGCATCACGTCCCGGCCGCGGAACTTCGCGTCCACGGCGGGCATGTACCAGGGCGTCATCCCGCCGATCCGCCCCCGGTTCCACCAGCGGGGCGAGAGGGAGGCGTGGGCGAAGGCGCCCGCATCCTCTCCGAGGATGCCCTGCGCCGCCTGCCGCCCCAGCCAGGGCGCCATGGCGTTGCCCGATCCCGAATAGCCCATCGCGTGCCACACCCCGTCGATCTGCCCGACCGCGGGCAGGAAGTCGAAGCTGAAGCCGGTGAAGCCGCGCCAGGAATGGGTGATGGCGACGGGGCCGAGCTGCGGGAACACCTCTTCCATCAGGCGCGACAGCTCGCGCTTCGCCGCCTCGGGGCCGATGGGGATCATCGCCGCGCGGCCCCCGAAGACGATGCGGGCGCCGTCGGGCGAGGGTCGGAAATAGCAGTGCCGGTCGCGCGATTCGACGATGCAGGCGCCGGTGGGGAACAGCGCGCGGACCCGGTTCGCGCCCAGCGGTTCGGTCGCGATGATGAAGGACGGCACCGGGATGATCCGGCGGCGCAGCGCGCCCGCGAAGCCCGGGGTGTAGCCGTTGGTGGCCATCAGCACGTCGCGCGCGCGGACCGTGCCGCGGGCGGTCGCCACGGCGAAGCCGCCGCCCTGCGCCCGCCGCACGCCCGTCACCGGCGTGTTTCCATGCACCTCGGCCCCCGCCCGCTGCGCCGCCGCCAGCAGCCCGCGCAGGTATTTCGCGGGGTTCAGCGCGTGGTGCCGCGGATAGACCGCGCCGCCGTAATAGAGCTTCGAGGACACGTGGGCCTGCTGTTCGACCGCGCCCAGGGTGTGCGCCTCGAGCCCGATCAGGTCCTGCAGCCGCCCGATCTCGCGCTGCGCGGCGTCGAGCAGGTGCGGCGCGTGCAGGCCCCGGAACCGGCCGGTGCGCTGCAGGTCGCAGTCGATCCCCTCCTCGGCGATCAGGCGCAGCACGTAGTCGAGGCTGTCGATATGCGTCTCGCGCAGCATTCCGATGGCGGCCTCGGGGCCGAAGCGGGCCTCCAGCTCGGAGGAGGACAGGCGGTGCCCGCCCCCGACCATGCCCCCGTTGCGCGAGGAGGCGCCGATTCCCGGGGCCCCCGCCTCGATCACCACCACCGCGCGCCCGGCCCGGGCCAGCTCCCGCGCCGCCGACAGGCCGGTGAGGCCGGCGCCGACGATCACCGCATCCGCCTCGGCGGGCAGCGGGGCCTCGGCCGGGGCCTCGGGGGCGCCTGCATCCTCCCACCAGAGCGGCTGAGACGAGAGCGCTGAATCGGTCATGGCGGGGGCTCCGGGGGAAGGACGATGGCGCGGATATTTGCCCTCCGCGCCGGGCGGCGTCCAGAACGGTTTCGCGGCCGCGAGACGAAGGTCTCACGGCCGCGGGAAGGGGGCGGTCAGGCCCCGTCGGGTTTCCAGGAGGCGGCGGTCGGCGCCATCCGCGCCTTGTGCAGGGCGTCCTCGAGCTCGGCGTGAAGCTCCAGCCGTTCCTCGGGGCTGAGGAAGGCGCCCAGCTCGATCGTCCGGCCGTTCCCCCGCAGGGTCAGGTAGTTCTCGGGCCGCTGCTCGGGGTGCAGCTTCAGCTCCACCCAGTAGGGATTCGCCTCCCAGGTCTTCACCGGCCCGCGCGGCTCGCGCCGCTCCACGTGGATCAGGTCGGGCCAGACCTTGAGGGTCTCGGACAGGCGCCCGTCGCGGTAGTTGCGCTTGATGAAGACGAACAGCAGCACCCAGGCCGCGACGACGAAGGGCGCGAGGCCGAGGGCCACGGGCGTGCCGATCAGCGGGATGACCGGGAAGGCGAGGGCTGCGGCGACGCCGGCCATGAGGATGCGGAACCCCCTGGCCGAGAGCGAGCGGTGCGGCCAGACGACGACCTGGTAGATCGGCGCCTCGGAACGACCAGCGGCCGGGGAGATGTCCCCGGCCGCGGTTTTGTCAGAGCGATGATCCATCTCAGTGATGGGGCTGCTTGTCCCACATGTCGGGGGTCGGCAGCTGCTCGAAGGTGTGCTCGGGCGGCGGGTTCGGCAGCGTCCACTCGAGGGTGTCCGCATGCTCGCCCCAGTAGGCCTTCTCCTCGACCTTCGCGCCGCGGGTCACGCCCTGCCACACGATGTAGAAGAACAGCAGGAAGGACGCGCCCGACAGGAAGGCCCCGTAGGAGGAGATCTCGTTCCAGAGCGAGAACGCCTCGGGGTAGTCCATGTAGCGGCGCGGCATGCCCTGGCGGCCCAGGAAGTGCTGCGGGAAGAAGGTGATGTTCGCGCCGATGAACATCATCCAGAAGTGCACCTTGCCCAGCGTCTCGTTGTACTGGCGGCCGGTCATCTTGGCGAACCAGTAGTAGACGCCCGCGAAGATGCAGAACACGGCGCCCAGCGACATCACGTAGTGGAAGTGCGCGACCACGTAGTAGGTGTCGTGGTAGGCCCGGTCCACGCCCGCCTGGGACAGGACCACGCCGGTGACGCCGCCCACGGTGAACAGGAACAGGAAGCCGAAGGCCCAGAGCATCGGGGTCTTCAGCTCGATCGAGCCGCCCCACATGGTGGCGATCCAGGAGAAGATCTTGATGCCGGTCGGCACCGCGATGACCATGGTCGCCAGCATGAAGTACTGCTGCTGCGTCACGGACATGCCCACGGTGTACATGTGGTGCGCCCACACGACGAAGCCCAGCACGCCGATGCCCACCATCGCGTAGACCATCGCCAGGTAGCCGAAGATCGGCTTCTTGGAGAAGGTCGAGATGACGTGGGAGATGATGCCGAAGCCCGGGACGATGATCATGTACACCTCGGGGTGGCCGAAGAACCACAGGAGGTGCTGGTACAGGACCGGGTCGCCGCCGCCGGCGGGGTCGAAGAACGACGTGCCGAAGTTGCGGTCGGTCAGCAGCATGGTGATGGCGCCGGCCAGCACGGGCAGCGACAGCAGGATCAGGAAGGCGGTCACGAAGATCGACCAGGCGAACAGCGGGGTCTTGTGCAGGGTCATGCCCGGCGCGCGCATGTTCAGGAAGGTCGTGATCATGTTGATCGCGCCCAGGATCGACGAGGCGCCCGAAACGTGCACCGCGAAGATCGCGAGATCCATGGAGTACCCGCCTTCAAGCGTCGACAGCGGCGCATAGAGCACCCAGCCCACGCCCGAGCCGAGCTGGTCGTTGCCGCCCGGCGAGAACACCGAGAGGATCGCCAGCGCGCAGCCGGTGAAGTACATCCAGAACGACAGGTTGTTCATCCGCGGGAACGCCATGTCCGGCGCGCCGATCATCAGCGGCATGAAGTAGTTGCCGAAGCCGCCGAACAGGGCGGGGATGACCACGAAGAACATCATCAGGATGCCGTGGCCCGTGATGAGCACGTTCCAGAGGTGCCCGTTCGGGGCGCCGTCGGCCGTCAGCATGTACTGGACGCCGGGCTCCATCAGCTCGAGGCGCATGTACATGGTGAAGGCGACGGAGACGAGACCCACGATCGCCGAAACGATCAGGTACAGGATCCCGATATCCTTGTGGTTGGTCGAAAGGAACCAGCGCGTGAAGAACCCCGGCCGGGGGTGGTCATCGTGCGCGTGGAGCGCTGCGTCGGCCATAAAGCGTCTCCTGCCGATTTTGTCCTGCGCCGCCCCGGGATAGGTTCGGCGCGCATCAGGTGGCTCCCTAAGACAGGGAGCGAGCTCAAACAATGGACCCGAAGGTCGCATGCAACCGGAAACGGTTGCGGGGGCGACCCATCGGCGGACGCGGCGCGCACCGGAACCGGGGGCCTCCCGCCCCGCGAAATGGTCCCGGCCTGCGCCGCACACTCCCGTTGTCAGGGCCGAAACTACGGCAATTCCCGGGCGATGGCACGCATGAATTGCACATCTGCGAATGGGGATATGCGGATGCGTGCAGGTCCCGGGGGCGCCGCCCCCTGCGATGCGGAGCGAATTTCACATGTCGGAACGGCGGGCTGCGCCCGACCCGGGCCCGGCGGCGGGGAAACGCGCGCGATTCGAGCCTGTCCGCCCCGCGCGGGCGAATCGCGCGCGCGGCAGGGTCTACGGCAGGTTCCACGTCAGGCTCTGCGGCAGGTTCTGCGGCGGGCTCAGGCGCCGATCAGCGCCGCCCGAGCGGGCCGCCCGCGCCGAACACGTCCTCGAACGCCGTCTTCAGCGCCACGTCCACGTCGGCCATGGTCACCGGCAACCCGAGATCCACGAGGCTGGTCACCCCGTGCTCCGAGATCCCGCAGGGCACGATGCCGCCGAAATGGGTCAGGTCCGGTTCGACATTGATCGAGACGCCGTGAAAGCTCACCCACCGGCGCAGGCGCAGCCCGATGGCGGCGATCTTGTCCTCGGCCGGACCCGTCGGCCCCGGCGCCTTGTCCCGGCGCACCACCCAGACGCCCACGCGCCCCTCGCGCCGCTCGGCGGTCACGTTGAACTCGGCCAGCGCGCGGATGACCCATTCTTCGAGCCCCCACACGAATCGGCGCAGGTCCTGGCCGCGGGCGGAGACGTCGAGCATGGCGTAGGCCACGCGCTGCCCCGGCCCGTGATAGGTGTACTCGCCCCCGCGGCGGGCGTCATAGACGGGGAAGCGGTCGGGCTCGAGCAGGTCCTCGGGCCGCGCGGAGGTGCCGGCGGTGTAGAGGGGCGGGTGTTCGAGCAGCCAGACAAGCTCCTCGGCCCCGTCCTTGCGGATCGCCTCGGCCCGCGCCTCCATCTCCCTCAAAGCATCGGGATAGTCGACCAGGCCGTCCTGTATGCGCCATTCAACCATGGCCGACGGGTAGCGCCGCGCGGGGCCGCGGGCAAGCGGCGCAGGCGTCGCGGGGGCGGCGTTCGCCGGGGGGGCGGGGCGGCGGCGGACGGGGCCCGCGCGAAGAAAATTCGGTCCGTCCGCGTTTTTCCTCTCATGCCCTCTTGCCACCCCCGCGCCCGCTTGCTATCTGCCGCGCCACGCCAAGAGCAAGCGGTCGTGGCGGAATTGGTAGACGCGCAGCGTTGAGGTCGCTGTGGGGTAACTCCCGTGGAAGTTCGAGTCTTCTCGACCGCACCATCTCTCCCCCTCTCGGGGGCGGCGAAGAAAAGCCCCGGCTCGGGTTCGAGCCGGGGCTTTTTCTTTTTCGCGCGCGGCGTGCGCCCTGGTATGGCTCAACCTTCTTGCAGTTTTCACCGATTTGATTCAACCTGAAGGCGAATCATCGGAGCATCGGCATGAGCGCGACCTTCCGGCGTCCAGAAATCCTTGAAATCGCACGCCGCGACGGGCGGGTCACGGTGGACGGCCTCGCCGCCCATTTCGGCGTCGCGTTGCAGACCATCCGCCGCGACCTGGCGGACCTGGCCGAGGAAGGGCGGCTCGAACGCGTCCATGGCGGCGCGATCCTGCCGACCGACCCGCCGCCCGGCGCGTTCCTGGTCCCCGGCCTGCGCGCCGCGCCGCCGCAAGCCGCCCCGCGGGCCCCGCAGCGCGCGCGGCTGCCGCTGGCGGATGCAGGCGTGCTCGACACCCTCGCCGCCGCCTGCGTGAACGCCCTGCCCGAGGGCGCCTCGGTGTTCCTCGGGGCCGGCCCGGCGCCCGAGGCCGCGGCGCGGGCGCTGCTGAGGCGGCGCGGCCTGCTGGCGGTGACCAACTCTCTCCATGTCGCGGCCACGCTCTCGGAGAACCCGGATTGCGAGATCGTGCTGCTGGGCGGCGCGGTGGCGCGCTCGGGCTCTGGCGCCACGCTCGGGGCGATGGCGCTGGAGGCGGTGGAGCGGTTCAAGCTCGACGCCGCGGTGATCGGCTGCGCCGCGCTCGACCGGGACGGCGACGTGCTGGAGATGGACATGCGCCTCGCGGTCGTGCACCGGGCGGCGATGGCGCAGGCGCGGCGCACGCTCCTGATCTGCGAGAGCGCGCGGGTGCTGCGCTCCGCGCCTGCGCGGGTTGGCAGCCTGCGGGACATGGCGGCGCTGTTCACCGACCGCGCGCCGCCCCCCGCCCTCGCCTCGCTCTGCCAGGGCTGGGACACGCGGATCGACACCGCCGCGGCGCGGGCCGCCTCGGCGGCCTGACGCGCCCGGCGCCCCCCTGCCCCCGCTCAGTCCTCGAAGATCGCCACCGCGCGGGTGAACCCGGCCGAGGCCGCTTTGATCTTGAACGGGAAGCAGGAGATGGTGAACCCGGTCGGCGGCAGCTGGTCGAGATTGGCCAGCTTCTCCATGTGGCAATAGCCGATGTCGATCGAGGCGCGGTGGCCTTCCCAGATGATGCTCGGGTCCTTCGTCTCCATCCATTTCTTCGCGGTGTGGATGAAGGGCGCGTCCCAGGACCAGGCGTCGGTGCCGGTCACGCGCACGCCGCGCTCCAGCAGGTAGAGCGTCGCCTCCTTGCCCATCCCGCAGCCCGCGGCGACGTAATCGGGCTGGCCGTACTTGGCCCCGGCCGAGGTGTTCACCACCACGATGTCGAGCGGCTGCAGCGCGTGCCCGATGCGCTTCAGCTCCGCCTCCACATCCGCGGCGGTGGCGACATAGCCGTCCTCGAAATGCCGGAAATCGAGCTTCACGCCGGGGTTGAAGCACCACTCCAGCGGCACCTCGTCGATGGTCCAGGCCCGCTCGCCGCCATTCATCGTGGAATGGTGGTGATAGGGCGCATCCAGGTGGGTGCCGTTATGGGTCGAGATCCGCAGCCGCTCCACCGCCCAGCCGTCGCCGCCCGGTAGGTCCGCGGCGGTCAGGCCGGGGAAGAACAAGGCGATCTGCTCGGCCGTCTCGGCATGGGCATGGTAGTCGATCTCGGGCAGCTGGATCGGCGGATCCGAGGCGATGTCGGTCTCGAGCGCGACGGAAATGTCGACGAAGCGGCGGGGCATGGGGAAACTCCTTCAATGGGCCATAAGCGCGGTGGCGAGCGGGGGAAAGGCCAGCACCAGCATCAGGCAGGCGAACATGGCGAGGGCGAAGGGCGCGGCGCCGGCGAAGATGGCGCCGAGCGGCAGGTCGCGGCGCCGCAGCGAGGACCGGATGACGTAGACGGATATGCCGAACGGGGGCGTGAGCAGCCCGATCTCCACCGCGATGACGGTCAGGATCCCGAACCAGACGAGGTCGAGGCCCATCGGCTCGACCACCGGCAGCATCAGCGGCACGAGGATCAGCATGATCGAGGAGCTGTCGAGGATCATGCCCATGGCGATGACGGCGAGGATGTAGAGGAGGAGCACGCCGGTGGGCCCGAGGCCGGAGGCGGCGACCATCTCTCCGAACTCGCGCGGGACGCCCGAGAAGGCGAGCATCCGCGAATACATCGCGGCGGCGATGATCAGCAGGCAGATCGAGGCGGTGACCATGCCGGTTTCCACCAGCGCCCGGCCGAAGCCCTCGCGCGAAAGCGACCGGCGCAGGAGGCCGAGGAGCAGCGCCCCCGCGGCCCCCACCGCGCCGGATTCCACCGGCGTGAAGATGCCGCCATAGAGGCCCCCGACCACCAGCCCCACCAGCAGCGCGATGGAAAGGCCGCCGAGCAGGACCCGGCCCAGCGGCTCCTCCACCCGGCCGCGGTCGGGGCGGCCCGCAAAGCCGGGGGCGAAGCGGACCATGCCGATCACCACCGCGCCGAACAGCGCCGCCATCACCAGTCCCGGCAGGATTCCGGCGATGAAGAGGTCTCCGACCGATTGTTCCGCGAGGATGGCGTAGAGGATCAGCAGCAGCGAGGGCGGGATCAGCATCCCCAGCACCGAGGACCCCGCCACGATCCCCGCCGCGAAACGGGGGGTGTAGCCGCGGGCGATCATCTCGGGCGCCGCGATGCGGCTGAACACCGCCGCCGAGGCGATGGAGATGCCGGTGATCGCCGCAAACAGCGCGTTGGCCCCCACCGTGGCGACGCCGAGGCCCCCCGTCATCCGCCCCAGCAGCGCCTGCGCCACCCGGAAGGCGTCGCGGCCGATCCCCGCCTCGGCCACGAAGAAGCCCATGAGGACGAAGAGCGGGACGACCCCGAAATGGTAGCTCGCGATGGCGTCCGAGGCGGCGAGGGCCAGCAGCTTCGAGGCCAGCGCCGCCTTGCCCTTGATCGCCCAGACGCCGATGAAGCTGCAGACCATCAGCGCGACGGGCACGTAAAGGCCCAGCAGCACGAGGCCGAAGATCCCGCCGAGCGACAGCAGGCCGATGTCGAAGGCGCTCATGCCGCGTCCTCCGGCTCCGGCGCGGCGTCCGCCCGGCCCGTCGCGGCGTCGAGGACGCGCAGACCGAAGCGCAGGATCAGCATCGCGCAGCCCACCAGGATCACCAGCTTGACCGGCCAGACCGGGGCCATGAAGTCGCCGACCGCGCCGACGAAGGTCCCCCGCTCCCACGCCTTCCAGAACAGCGGCCAGCTGGCCTGCAGGATCGCGGCGAAGACCGCGGCGCCGACCAGGTCATAGAAAGCCGCCAGCCCCGCCTTCGCCCGGGGGCTGCGGGCGGCGAGGCGGTCGAGGAAGGCGTCCGAGCGGGTCAGCCGCCCCAGCCGCACCGCCTGCGGGGCCTGCAGGAACACGATGGCGACGATGGAGAGGGAGACGAGCTCTGGCACGCCCGAAATGGGCGCGGCGAAGAAGGTTCGCCCCGCCACGTCGGCGCAGACCAGCGCCATGACGGCGAGGATCAGCCCCGCGCCCAGCAGGTTCAGCCCCGCGGTCAGCGCGTCGAGCCCGCGCCGGACGGGGCCGGGCGGGGGCAGGGGCGGGGGCGCGGCGACCCGCGCGGCCACGGGTCCGGGCGCGCGGCCCGGCTTGGGATCGGGTGCGGTCATGCGGCTGCGGTCATCAAGCGGTCAGGCGGCAGGGCGGGCGGTCAGGCGGGTAGCCGGGCGGGCGCCGCCGCGGCGCACCGCGGCGCGCGCCGGGGGGCGAGGCGCGCGCCCCCGCGCCCGCCCGGCCCCGCAAGCCTCACTCCTTGTCCCAGTCGCGCAGCGGGGTCGCCCCGGCGGCGCGCATCGCGTCCATGTAGGTGGACAGGATCGCGCTGCCCGGCTGGCCGCGCGCGTCCAGCGTCCCCGCCCATTCCTTCGCCACGTTGTCCATCCCCGCGGCCCAGGCCCGGCGCATCTCGGGCGAGGCGTCCTTGATCGTGGCGCCGTTCGCCGCCATCACCTCGAACGCCTTCTTCACCGTGGCGTCCAGGTCGGCGAGATACGCCGCCTTGTACGCCTCGGCCCCCGCCAGCATCGCGTCCCGGACCTCCTGCGGCAGGTCCTCCCACCAGTCCTTGTTCACGCCGATCGAGCCCGCGTACTGCGCCCCGAGGCCGACCTTCGTGATATGCGGGGCGACCTCGTAGAGCTTGCCGGGCAAAGCGGCCGAGGCGAAGACCAGCACCCCGTCATACACCCCCGTCTTGATGTCGTTGTAATAGAGGGTGAGGTTGCCCGAGACCCCCACCGCCCCGGTCCCCGACAGCCAGTTGATCGCCGCGCCCGGGGCCGCGATCTTGCGCCCCTCGAGATCCGCCAGCGAAGTCACCGGGAAGGTGGTCATCAGCAGGTAGTCGTCGATGGCGATCGGCCCGCCGATCTGCACGATCCCGAACTGGTCGTAGATCGCCTGCATCCGCGCGTCCTCGCGCTGGAGCGCATCCATCACCTGCGTGACGAGGTCGGCGTCGTCCGACACGAAGGGCGTGTAATAGGTCACGTTCTGCAGCGTCAGCTTGGCCGGGTCGAACAGCGAGGACACCGCGCCGATCTCGGCCAGGCCTTCCTCGACCGCCTCCAGCTCCTCGCCCACCTTGGCGACGGCGCCGCCATACTGCTCGTCGAAGCGCATGGAATGGCCCGTGCCCTCGAGCCTGCGCTCCACCTCGGGGATGAAGGCCTGGGGGAACATCTTCACCCAGCGGAACACCGGCGGGTGCCCGGCGACGATGGAGGCCGAGACGTCTTCGGCGAAGGCGGGGGCGGCGGGGGCCGCCAGCGCGGCGGCGGCCAGCGCCGCGGCGGCTGCGGTGGTGCGGAACATGGGTCTTCTCTCTCCTCCCGGGATGCGCGGCCGGGCTGCTTGCGGCCCGGTCCGGCGGCGCGCGGGGCGGCCCTGGCGGCCGTCCCGAACGCAGGATGTCCGCGGCGCGCGCGTCCGGGGCGCGGGCCCCTCCCGGCCCGGGGTCCCGGACGCGCGCGCCGCGTCCTGGGGGCGCTCAGCCCCGGCGGCCGGCGGCGAGGGCGCGGATGCCCCCGGCCGAGAACCGCACCGCGTTGCCGATCGCCTCGGCCAGGTCGTCCTGCTCGGTCGCGCCGGACAGCCGCTCGCTGCGCCCGTCGCGGGCCATGACCGAGATCAGCGCCCCGACGGCGAGCAGGTAGCCCCGCGTCGCCTCCTTGCGCCCGAGGCCGGGCACGGCGAAGCGGATCGCCTCGATGAACAGGTGCGCGATGGAATCGTAGAGGTCCGAGACCCGCTGCTGGTGGACCTGGGAGCCGTAGGCGATCCCCGCGAGGATGCGCGCATAGGGCGAGCCGCCCGCGGCGGGATCCAGCGCGGGACGGAAGAAGGCGTAGAGGATCTCCTCGAGATCCGGGTCCGGCAGGGCGGTCAGCGCGCGTTCGCGCAGGTCGTTGATCGCCGCGGCCCGGCGCAACAGCACCGCGTCGAACAGCCCGTCCTTGGAGCCGAAATGGTAGTGCAGCAGCCCCGGCGCGACGCCGGCGGCGTCGGCGATCCGGCGCATGTTGGCGCCCGCGAAGGCGTGGGTCGCGAATTCCAGCTCGGCCGCGTCGAGGATGCGGCGGCGGGCGACGCCCGCATGCGGCGCGCTTCGGGGCGCGTCCCCCGGATCGGGGGGTGTGACGACGTTCTGATCCATCGCCGACAGGTTGAGCCGGGGGGGCCGCGCCCGTCAAGCCGCATCTGCGACCGTGCGCCGCAGCAAGTCCATGCCGCGGCGCAGCGAAAGGCGGGGCGCCCGGCGGGCGGGCGGCCGCGCCGGGGCAAGCCGCGCCCCGGCGGCGCGGCGCGGCCTTGCATTGCCGCCGGGCAGCGCGCAAAAACGAAGGACGCCTTATCAAATTCGCGGCGCCGGGGCACATCCCCCCGCGCCAGACGCGCCGCCCGCGCGCGCCACCGGAGCCCGCCGCCCCTTGTCCGCCCCCTCTTCCTCGCCGCAAGACGGCGCCGCCCGCCCGGCCCCGGCGCCCGCGCAGCCTCCCGCCCCGGCCCCCGCCCCGGCGCCCCTGCCCGGGCTGCTGCTCGCCGCCCTCGCGGTGCTGGCCCTGCTGCGGATCTATGGCGGCTGGGAGGGGTTCGGCCTGCTGGCCGGGGCCGCCTTCGCGGGGTTCTGCATCGCCGCGCGCAAACGGCTGGGCCTGCGGGAGAAATACCTCGTCGGCCTCGCGCTGCTGCTGGCGGCGGGCGAGGCGGCGCTGGGGGACGACCCGTGGACCACGCTGCCCGGCGCGCTCGACCGCGCGGCGTTCCTCGCCGCCTTCATGCTGCTGCTGGGGCTTCTGCGCGACGCGGCGTCCACCTCCCCCTCCGTCGCCGCGGCCGGGCGCTTCATGACCCGCCAGCCGCCGCGGCGGCGCTACGCGGCGCTGTCCTGGGGCGCGCACGCGATGACGGTGCTGCTCAATTTCGGCTCCATCAACCTGCTCGCCCCGCTGATCGAGGCGGGGGTGAAGGCCGAGCGCGCCCGCGGCGCCCCCGAGGCGGTGGCGGCGCTGAAATCGCGCCGCCAGCACTCGGCCGTGCTGCGCGGCTTCGCCACCGCGATCACCTGGGCGCCGACGACGGTGACGCAGGCGCTGATGGTCTCGATGTTCCCCGGGGTCTCGCCGCTGAAAGCCATCGCGCTGGGGCTGGGCTTTTCGCTCGTCGCCTTCCTCGCGGGGTTGGCCGAGGACATGATCCGCCACCGCCCGGGCCGCCTGCCGCCGGACCTGGTGGCGGGGGCGGCGGGGCTGCGCGCGGCGCCGGCGGGGGCCGAGCCGGGGCCGCGCCCGGGCCGGGCCTTCGCGGGGCTGGGCCTGGCATGTTTCGCGCTGATCGGCAGCGCGCTGGCGGTGCGGGGGCTGACGGGGGTGACGATGGTCCCGGCGCT
Source organism: Rhodovulum sp. DZ06 (assembly GCF_050586345.1). Taxonomy (NCBI): domain Bacteria; kingdom Pseudomonadati; phylum Pseudomonadota; class Alphaproteobacteria; order Rhodobacterales; family Paracoccaceae; genus Rhodovulum; species Rhodovulum sp. DZ06. The sequence continues at coordinate 57,781 of NZ_JBOCEF010000006.1, read as the reverse complement.
GATGCTCGCCGCGCCGACGGTGACGGCGGGCTGGCTGCTGATCCAGAACGCCGCCGCCGGGCCCGCGGGCGCGGTGCGCGCGCTGGGGGTGCGGGCGAAGGCGGCGGCGGTGGTGGGGATGCCCGCCTCCTCGCCCGAGGCGGTGACGCTGGGGACGGCGGGGTTCATCGGGCTGATGCTGGCCGATCTCGTGCCCACGGACATCGCGGCGGGGCTGGTCTCGGCGCTGCCGGACCCGGCTCTGCTGGCGCTGCTGCCGCTGATCGTGCTGGGGATGGTGCAGCTGGCGATCTCGCCGATCGTGACGGCGGTGTTCCTCGGCTCGGCCCTCGCGGCGACGCCCACCGGGATCGACCCGGCGCTGCTGGCGCTGGCGCTGTCGGGGGGCTGGGCGCTGTGCCTGACCGGGTCGCCCTTCGGGGCGGGCGGGCTGATCACCGCGCGGGCCACGGGGCTTCCGGCGACGCAGGTCACCTGGGGCTGGAACCTGCGCTACACGCTGCTGGCCTGGGCGGTGCTGAGCCTCTATCTCGGGGTCCTGTCCGCGGTCCTGTAACCGCGCCTGGGCCCAAGTCCTCAGGCGAAATCGATGGAGAGGCGGCGCGGGTCCAGCGGCTCGCCCGTCTCGGCGTCGACGATCACCGGGCGCACCGGGCGGCCGGTGTCGCGGTCGGTGACCTGGAACACCGGCCCCTCGGGACGCGGCGGCCCCCATTCCTGGGCCCAGCCGACCATGGACAGCATCACCTGGTGCAGCGCCCGTCCCGCGTCGGTCAGCCGGTATTCCCAGCGCGCGGGACGCTCCTGGTACTGCTCCCGGCGCAGGACGCCCTCCTCCTCCAGCTTCCTCAGCCGGTCCGAGAGGACATGGCGGGTGATCCCCAGCCCGCGCTGGAAATCGTCGAACCGGCGCACGCCGCGGAAGCATTCGCGGATGATGAGCATGGTCCAGCGGTCGCCGATCACGGACAGGCCGCGGGCCACCGGGCAGGGATCATGCTTGAGTTCGGACCATTTCATGCGCCCGAGCATAGCGCGCAAGCGGGCGCGCCGGAAGCCGCCGCCGCGCGGCCCGGCTCAGCGTCCCGGGTCGTGCACGATGACATAGGCGATCTCGCCGCCGTCATGCACCGGGATCACCCCCGGAACCGCGCGCGCCAGGTCCCGGCGCAGGTGCGAGAGATCGGCGGCGAGGCGCGGGCGCCCCTCCCACACCAGCGGCACATAGGCGGCGGCGAGGTCCGGGCGCTCGGCGAAGCCGCGCAGGGCCGCGCCCGTCGCCGGGCCGTGGATGAAGGCGGGGCGGCGCTCCTCGAGCACATGGGCCGCGAGGGCGCCCGGGTCGTCCAGCGCCGCGGCGACGCGGCGGTCCGAGGCGCCCGAGAGGTCCAGCAGCGGGATGTCGCGCAGGTACAGGATCGCCCCCCCGCGGGAATGGGCCAGCAGCGGCGCGCCGACGCCCAGCCGGGCGGCGAGGGCGGCATAGGCGGCCCCCGTCTCGGCGGCGACCGAGAAGGGCGCGGCGGGAGCGGCGGCGAAGCGCAGCCCCTGCACCGCCGTCGCCTGCGCCGTCATCAGCCCCGCCGCGCAGGCCAGCGCGGCAAGCTTCATCCGCGGCGCCGGAAGCCGCCGGATCCCGGCGGCGAACAGCAGCGCCAGCAGCGGCGCGGCCGGCGCCAGCAGCCGCCACTGGCCATACGCGTCCCCGCCGGACAGGATCACCGCCGCCGCCTGCGCGCCCAGCAGCGCCGCGGGCACGGCGGCCGAGGCGTCGCCCGCGCGGCGCGGCCCGGCCAGCGCCGCCGGAACCGCCGCCAGCGCCAGCCCGGCGCCGCCCAGCCCCCCGAGAAGATAGGCCCAGCCGCCGCCGAACGGGTTCAGCGCCCCCGCCAGGTCGAGCGCCCCCGCCCCGGCCCAGAGCCGCGGCGGAACGGCGTCGCCGAAATACGCCGCCCGGAACGCCGTCAGCCCCGCAAGCGCCGCCAGCGGGACCAGCAGCAGCGGCAGGTTCCGGCGCAGCAGCGTGCCGCGCGGCAGCCCCCGGTCCAGCGCCGCGCCCGCCGCGCAGACCGCCGCCGCGGCCAGGGGCGCCTCGGGGCGCGCCAGGACCAGCAGCGTCAGCAGCGCCGTCGCCGCGCCGCGCCAATACGCCCCGCGGATCGCCGCCCAGGCGATGGCGGCCGTCAGCAGCGCGTGCAGCGCGTCCTCCTGCCCCGCGCAGGCCCAGATCGCCAGCGGCGCCGACAGGCACACCGCCGCCGCCGCCGGAACCGCCGCCAGCCCGCCCGACAGCCGCCGCGCGCCGTCGAGGACCAGCAGCAGCGTGACCGCCGACATCCCCAGCGCCAGCGCCTTCGCCGCGGGGATGATCGCCAGCCCCAGCGCGTGCATCCCCGCCAGCGCCAGCATCCACAGGCTGGAGCCGTAGCCCTCGAACGGCGCCGCCCCCGGCCCGGCGACCGCCCCCCAGCCCAGCGCGACCGAGCGGGCATAGGCGAAGTCCACCCCCGCCGCGTCCAGCCGCCAGGCCCAGAACGCGGCGGCGTAGCTGCGCAGCGCAAGCAGCGAGAGCAGCGTGATCAGCAGCCCCACCGCCAGCGGCGCCGCCCCGGCGCGCCCCGCCCCCGCCCCGGCCAGCCCGGCCGAGAGCGCCAGCGTCGCGAAGCCGAAGCCGCGCAGCATCGAGGCCGCGGAGAGCGGGTCCGCCCCCGCCCCGGCTCCGACCGAGGCCGCGAGGATGTCCGGCGCCAGCACGAAGGCCGCGCCGATCGCGGCCAGCAGCGCGGCGACCAGCATCAGGGCGGGCGGAAGCTCGCGGAAATCGGGAACCGGGCCGGGGCGCCTGCGCGCCGCGCCGGGGGACGACGGGGGCGAAGACGCCGAGGCCGATGCAGGCGCAGGCGCGGCGGCCGAACCCGGCGCGGCGGACGCGCCCGGACCGGCGTTCGGGTCCGGCGACGGCGCCCCGGCGGCCGACCCGGCCGCGGGCGGGGAGGAAGGCCCGGACGGGCCGGGCGCGGGGTCGTTCATGTCCTGCTCCGATCTCCCTTCACGCGGCGCCCGCCGCGCCGATCCACCCGGCGCGGACCCGGCAGAGACCCGTCGGGGACCCGGCCCGGGGGTCTCCGCGCGCCTCCCCGCGCGCAGGATCCCGGGCCGGAGACGATCATTGATGCCTCCCGCCTGTATCTTTCTAGATTGGAAACGCGGCTGCAATTGGGAGAGATCCGCCCCGGAAACTTCGTCGCGCCCCCCCGGGCGCCCCCGCAGCGCCCCCGGGGCCGCGCCGGCGCCCCTCCTCCCTCTCACGCCCCGCGGCGCCGGATCAACCCTGGCGCGAGCCGCGGGCACTGGCGAGCGCCCGTTTCCGGGCATATGCTCAGGCGTGCGAAGCAGCAGGGAACCAGGCATGACCCGAATGACCCCCCGCCAGAGCGCCCGGCTCGACGACGCCGCCCGCGCCGGGTGGCTGTACTACATCGCCGGGAACACCCAGGACCAGATCGCCGCCAAGCTCGGCGTCTCGCGCCAGTCGGCCCAGCGGCTGGTGGCGCTGGCGATGTCCGAGGGGCTGGTGAAGGTGCGCATCGAGCATCCCATCGCCCGCTGCATGGACCTGGCCGAGGCGCTGACCCACCGCTTCGGGCTGAAATTCTGCGAGGTCGCGCCCGGCGATCCCGACAGCGCCTCCACCACCATCGGCGTGGCCGAAACCACCGCCATGGCCATGGAGCGCGCCCTGTCGGCGGAGGAGCCGATCATCATGGGCGTCGGCACCGGCCGCACCCTGCGCGCCGCCGTCGAGCTGCTGCCCGAGATCGACTGCCCCCAGCACCGGGTGGTGTCGCTGACCGGGAACATCGCCCCCGACGGCTCGGCCGCCTATTTCAACGTCGTCTTCACCATGGCCGACACCGTGAAGGCCCCCTCCTTCCCCATGCCGCTGCCCGTCGTCGCCTCCTCGGCCACCGAGCGGGACATGCTGCACCAGCAGAAGACCGTGCGCGCGACGCTGGAGATGGCGGCGAAGGCGACGCTGACCTTCGTCGGCGTGGGCGAGTTCGACGAGAACGCGCCGCTCCACCAGGACGGGTTCATCGACGCCGAGGAGATGGCCCGGATGCGCGCCCGCGGCGCGGTCGGGGAGATCCTGGGCTGGGCCTTCGACGAGGGCGGCCGGCTGATCGAGGGCGGCGCCAATGACCGCGTCGCCTCTGCCCCGATCCCGTCGCGCGAGGCCGGGCTGGTGGTCGCCTGCGCCATGGGCCCGCGCAAGCTGCCCGGCGTCTCCGCGGCGATTCGCGGCGGGCTGGTCAACGGGTTGATAACCAACGAGACCACGGCCGAGGCGCTGCTCGGCCTGTAACCAACTGTATTTGCGTCGCCTTCGCCCCGCGTGCGCCCATGGGGCGCACGCGCCTGTTGACATGCCTGCGTCACATTTGCGAGTAATCGCCCAAGCCGAGGGCAAGTGCCCACTGATTGGCTCATCGGGAGGAACAACATGAAATCGACCGGATGGCTGCTCGCCGCAGCCTCGACCCTTGCGCTGACCGTCTCCGCCCAGGCCGAGACCGTCACCATCGCCACCGTCAACAACGGCGACATGATCCGCATGCAGAAGCTCGCGGGCGCGTTCACCGAGAAGCACCCGGACATCGAGCTGGAATGGGTGACGCTGGAAGAGAACGTGCTGCGCCAGCGCGTGACCACCGACGTCGCCACCAAGGGCGGCCAGTACGACGTGATGACCATCGGCACCTACGAGGTTCCGATCTGGGCCAAGCAGGGCTGGCTGGAGCCGCTGGAGTTCGGCGCCGCCTATGACACGGACGACCTGCTGCCCGCCATCGCGGGCGGGCTGACCGCGGACGGCAAGCTCTACGCCGCGCCGTTCTACGGCGAATCCTCGATGGTCATGTACCGCACCGACCTGATGGAGAAGGCCGGCCTCGAGATGCCCGAGGCGCCGAGCTGGGCCTTCATCGTCGAGGCCGCCAAGGCCATGACGGACAAGGAGAACGAGGTCTACGGGATCTGCCTGCGCGGCAAGGCCGGCTGGGGCGAGAACATGGCCTTCCTGTCGGCGATGGCCAACAGCTTCGGCGCGCGCTGGTTCGACATGGACTGGAACCCGCAGTTCGACCAGCCCGAGTGGAAGGCGACGCTGACCACCTACCTTGACGTCATGGACGTCGCGGGCCCTCCCGGCGCCTCCTCGAACGGGTTCAACGAGAACCTGTCGCTGTTCCAGTCGGGCAAGTGCGGCATGTGGATCGACGCCACCGTGGCCGCGTCCTTCGTGACCAACCCCGACGATTCCACCGTGGCCGACAAGGTGGGCTTCGCGCTCGCCCCCGACAACGGCCTGGGCAAGCGCGGCAACTGGCTCTGGGCCTGGAACCTCGCGGTCCCGGCGGGCTCGGACGCCACCGACGCGGCCAAGACCTTCATCGAGTGGGCGACCTCCAAGGAATACACCGAGCTGGTCGCCGCGCAGGAAGGCTGGGCGAACGTGCCCCCGGGCACCCGCACCTCGCTCTATGAGAACGAGCAGTACCTCGAGGCCGCGCCCTTCGCCCGGATGACGCTGGAAAGCATCAACGCCGCCGATCCGAAGAACCCGGCCGTCGACCCGGTGCCGTATGTCGGCGTCCAGTTCGTCGCGATCCCCGAGTTCCAGGGCATCGGCACGATGGTCGGGCAGATGTTCTCGGCCGCGCTGGCGGGCAAGATGTCGGCCGACCAGGCCCTGCAGGCGGCCCAGGCGGCCACCACGCGCGAGATGAAGAAGGGCGGCTACATCGAGTAAGCCCTCCCCCGGTTCCCCACGGGGTCCGGCCCTTCCGCCGGGCCCCCGCTTGCCGCCCCGCCTTGCGCGTCCCTCCCGGATCTCTCCGGCGGGGCGGTCTTTTCCCCTTTCTCCCCCATCGACAGGAGGGCGTCCCCATGGCCACCGCGCATTCCCGCGGCGCCGCGCGCCTGATGATCTCCCCGGCGGTGCTGCTGCTGCTGGGCTGGATGCTGATCCCGCTGAGCATGACGATCTGGTTCTCGTTCCAGCGGTACAACCTGCTGATGCCGGGGATGGAGCAGTTCACCGGCTTCGACAATTACGAGTATTTCCTGACCGACCCGGCCTTCTTCGCCGCGCTGTGGAACACGCTGGCGCTGGTCGGGGGGGTGCTGCTGATCACCACCATCGGGGGCGTGCTGCTGGCGCTGCTGCTCGACCAGCCGATGTGGGGGCAGGGCCCGGCCCGGATCCTCATCATCGCGCCGTTCTTCGTCATGCCCACCGTCTCGGCGCTGGTGTGGAAGAACATGTTCATGAACCCGGTGAACGGCCTCTTCGCCCATATCGCCAAGTTCTTCGGCGCCGAACCGATCGATTTCCTCGGCGAGATCCCGCTGCTGTCGATCATCCTGATCGTGGCCTGGCAGTGGCTGCCCTTCGCGACGCTGATCCTGCTGACCGCGATCCAGAGCCTCGACCGCGAGCAGCTGGAAGCGGCCGAGATGGACGGCGCCCCGCCCCTCAAGCGGTTCTGGTTCATCACCCTGCCGCACCTGTCGCGCGCCGCCACCGTGGTGATCCTGATCCAGACCATCTTCCTGCTGTCGGTCTTCGCCGAGATCCTGGTCACCACCAATGGCGGCCCCGGCTACGAGAGCACCAACATCGCCTACCTCGTCTACGCGCAGTCGCTGCTGCAGTTCGACGTGGGCGGCGGCTCCGCGGGCGGCATCGTCGCCGTCATCCTCGCCAACATCGTCGCGATCTTCCTGATGCGGATGATCGGCAAGAACCTCGACGCGTAAGGGGGAGGATCACACATGGCCCGCGCCGTCACCCCCGCCCGCAAGGCCGTCTTCACGGCCGCCGCCTGGACCGTCGCCATCGCGATCTTCTTCCCGATCCTGTGGACGATCCTGACCAGCTTCAAGACCGAGGCCGAGGCCATCGCCTCGCCCCCGAGCTTCCTCGGGTTCGACTGGACGCTGGAGAACTACGCCGAGGTGAACACCCGCTCGGATTACTTCCGGCACTTCATGAACTCGGTCTGGATCTCCGTCGGCTCCACCCTCATCGGCCTCTTGATCGCCATCCCGGCGGCCTGGTCCATGGCCTTCGTGCCCGGCAAGCGCACCAAGGACGTGCTGATGTGGATGCTGTCCACCAAGATGCTGCCGCCCGTCGGCGTGCTGATCCCGATCTACCTGCTGTTCCGCGACGCGGGCCTGCTGGACACCGTGGCCGGGCTGATCCTGGTGCTGACCCTGATCAACCTGCCGATCATCGTCTGGATGCTCTACACCTATTTCAAGGAGATCCCGGGCGAGATCCTCGAGGCCGCGCGCATGGACGGCGCGACGCTTCGGGACGAGATCATCCACGTGCTGACGCCCATGGCGATCCCCGGCATCGCGTCGACGCTGCTGCTGAACGTCATCCTCGCCTGGAACGAGGCGTTCTGGACGCTGAACCTCACGGCCGCCAAGGCCGCCCCGCTGACCGCGTTCATCGCGAGCTATTCGTCCCCCGAGGGCCTGTTCTACGCCAAGCTCTCGGCCGCCTCGACCATGGCCATCGCCCCGATCCTGATCCTCGGCTGGTTCAGCCAGAAGCAGCTCGTGCGCGGCCTGACCTTCGGCGCGGTCAAGTAAGGAGACCCTGACAATGGGCGCAATCACCCTCTCCCAGGTCACCAAGCGTTTTGGCGAGACCGAGGTCATTCCCCCGCTGGACCTCGAGATCCAGGACGGCGAGTTCGTGGTCTTCGTCGGCCCCTCGGGCTGCGGCAAGTCCACCCTGCTGCGGCTGATCGCGGGGCTCGAGGACGTCACGTCGGGCCAGATCCTGATCGACGGCGCGGACGCGACCCAGGCCGCCCCCGCCGCGCGCGGGCTGGCCATGGTGTTCCAGAGCTACGCGCTCTACCCCCACATGTCCGTCAAGAAGAACATCGCCTTCCCGCTGAAGATGGCGAAGATGGACCCGGCGGAGATCGAGAAGCGCGTCTCGGCGGCGGCGAAATCGCTGAACCTGACCGATTACCTCGACCGCCGTCCCGGCCAGCTTTCGGGCGGCCAGCGCCAGCGCGTCGCCATCGGCCGGGCCATCGTGCGCGAACCCGCGGCCTTCCTGTTCGACGAGCCGCTGTCGAACCTCGACGCCGCGCTGCGCGTGAACATGCGGCTCGAGATTTCCGAGCTGCACCAGTCGCTTGCCACCACGATGATCTACGTGACCCACGACCAGGTCGAGGCCATGACCATGGCCGACAAGATCGTGGTGCTGCGCGCCGGGGTGATCGAGCAGGTGGGCTCGCCGCTGGACCTGTATCGCAACCCGCGCAACAAGTTCGTCGCGGGCTTCATCGGCTCCCCGAAGATGAACTTCATCGGGGGCGAGGCGGCGGCGGAATACGGCGCGCCCGAGATCGGCATCCGCCCCGAGCATCTCGACGCCTCCACCGATGGCGGCAAGTGGCGCGGGGTGGTGACGGTCGCGGAACATCTCGGCTCCGACACCTTCGTGCACATGGAGGTCGAGGGGATCGGCACGATGAACGTGCGCGTCGGCGGGGAATTCCCGGTCAAGCACGGCTCGACCGTGTTCCTCACCCCGCAGGAGGACAAGCTCCACCGCTTCGACGCGCAGGGCCTGTCCATCGGGGGGGCGCAGTGACCCGCCTCTCGGGCAAATGCGCGCTGATCACCGGCGCGGCCCGCGGCATCGGCCTCGCGTTCGCGCAGGCCTATGTCGATGAGGGCGCGCGGGTGGCCATCGCCGATATCGACCTGAAGCGCGCCGAAGCCGCGGCGGCGGAGATCGGCGACGCCGCCATCGCCGTGCATCTCGACGTCACGCGGCAGGAGAGCATCGACGCCGCGGTGGCCGAGACGGTCGAGCGCCTCGGGCGCATCGACATCCTGGTGAACAACGCCGCCCTCTTCACCGCCGCCCCGATCACGGAGATCACCCGCGAGGATTACGACCGCGTCTTCGCCGTCAACGTCTCGGGCGCCCTCTTCACCCTGCAGGCGGTGGCGAAGCACATGATCGAACGCGGCGGCGGCGGGCGGATCATCAACATGGCCTCGCAGGCCGGGCGGCGCGGGGAACCCCTCGTGGCCGTCTACTGCGCCACCAAGGCCGCGGTGATCTCGCTGACCCAGTCCGCCGCGCTGAACCTGGTCCAGCACGGCATCAACGTGAACGCCATCGCCCCCGGCGTGGTGGACGGGGAGCACTGGGACGGCGTCGACGCCTTCTTCGCGAAATACGAGGGCAAGGCCCCCGGCCAGAAGAAGCGCGAGGTCGGCGCCGCCGTCCCCTACGGCCGCATGGGCCGGGCCGAGGACCTGACCGGCATGGCCGTGTTCCTCGCCTCCCCCGAGGCCGAATACATCGTCGCCCAGACGTACAACGTCGACGGCGGCCAGTGGATGAGCTGACGGGGCCCTCCTCCCCCCTCGGCAAGACGAAGCGAGACTTGTCATGACCATCACGCTCAGCGCCGCGACCCTGTCCGAGCTGCCCGAGGGCGTCGCCCGCCCCGGCTATGACCGCGCCGCCCTGACCCCCGGCATCGTCCATTTCGGCGTCGGCAATTTCCACCGCGCCCACCAGGCGGTCTATCTCGACGCCCTGATCGAGGCGGGCGAAGGCGAAGGCTGGGGCCTCGTCGGCGCCGGGGTGCTGCCCTCGGACGCCCGGATGCGAGAGACGCTGGCCGCGCAGAACTACCTCACCACCGTGGTGCGCCAGTGGGCCGAGGGCGCGGACGCCCGCGTGATCGGCCCGATGGTGGACTTCCTGCCGGTGGGGGACGCGGCCGCGATCATCGCCCAGCTCTCGGACCCCGCGATCCGCATCGTGTCGCTGACGGTGACCGAGGGCGGCTGGTGCATCGACCCGGCCACCGGCGCCTTCGACCCGGCCCATCCGCTGATCGAGGCAGACGCCGCGCGCCCGGACGCCCCGGAATCGGTGTTCGGCCTGATCGCCGCGGGCCTGCGCGCCCGCCGCGCCGCCGGGACCGCGCCCTTCACCGTGATGTCCTGCGACAACCTTCCCCATAACGGCAAGGTCGCCCGCGCCGCCGTCGCCGGGATGGCCCGCCGCTGGGACGCCGACCTGGCGGACTGGATCGAGGCCGGGGTCTCCTTCCCCAACGGCATGGTCGACCGCATCACCCCCGCCACCGGCGACCGCGAGCGCGCCGCGCTGCGCGATCAGTTCGGCATCGCCGACGCCAGCCCGGTGTTCTGCGAGGATTTCATCCAGTGGGTGCTCGAGGACGACTTCCCCGCCGGGCGCCCTGCGCTGGAGAAGGTCGGGGTGCAGTTCGTCCCCGACGTGACCCCGTATGAGAACATGAAGATCCGCGTGCTCAACGGCGGCCACGCGATCATCGCCTATCCCGCGGGCCTCCTCGGGATCGAGTTCGCGCATGAAGCGATGGCGCACCCGCTGATCGACGCCTTCCTGACCAAGGTCGAGGAAGAGGAGGTCCTCCCGAGCTTCGACGCGCCCGAGGGCGAGGACAAGAACGCCTATCTCCAGCTCATCCGCCGCCGCTTCGCCAACCCCAAGATCGCCGACCAGGTCCGGCGGCTCTGCCTCGACGGGTCCAACCGGCAGCCGAAATTCATCATCCCCACCGTCGCCGACCGGCTGGCGGCGGGCGGCCCGGTGGCCGGGCTGGCGCTGGAAAGCGCGCTGTGGCGGCGATATTGTCTGGGCGTGGACGAGGCGGGCGCCGCCATCGCCCCCAATGACCCGAGCTGGGATCGCCTGACCGCCGCCGCCGCGCGGGCCGAGGACGACCCGATGGAGTGGCTGGCGATGGAAGACATCTATGGCGCGACCGGGCGCGACGACCGCTTCCGCGCCGCCTTCGCCGCCGCCCATGCCGCGCTGAAGGCCGAGGGGGTGGAGGCCACGCTGCGCCGCTACCTCTCCGGCGGCCTTTCCGGCGGGGCCTGAAGGCCGTGGCCGGGCCGCTCGTCATCTTCGATTGCGACGGGGTGCTGGTCGACAGCGAACCCCTCGCGGTCGAGGAGCTCTGCGCCGCGATCCGCGAGGCGGGCGGCGATATGGGCGCGGCGGAGGCCTATGCCCGCTTCCTCGGCCGGTCCTCGGCCGCCACGGCGCGGATCCTGGCCGAAGACTACGGCGTGATCCTGACCGGGGAGATCCTCGAGCGGATGCGGCTGCGCCTGTTCGCGCGGTTCGAGGCCGAGCTGTCCCCCTGCCCCGGCATCGGCGCCGCGGTGGACGCGGTGAAGGCGGCGGGGGCGGCGGTCTGCGTCGCCTCCTCCTCGCAACCCGAGCGTGTGCGCCTGTCGCTGGGCGCCACCCGGCTGCTGGCGAAATTCGGCGACGCGATCTACAGTTCCTCCATGGTTGAGAACGGGAAACCCGCGCCGGACCTGTTCCTGCACGCCGCGCGCGCGATGGGCGCGGCGCCGAAGGACTGCGTGGTGGTCGAGGACAGCGCCGCGGGGCTGCGCGCCGCGCGGGCCGCGGGGATGGCCGCGCTGGCCTATACCGGCGGCGGCCATGCCGGGCCGGGACGGCTGGCCGAGCTCGCCGCGACCCTCTCGCCCGACGCGATCTATGACGACCACGCGCGGCTCCCCGCCCTTCTCGGCGGGCTGGGCCTGGGCCTCGGTCCGGGCCCCGGGCCGGGCGCCCCCGGGACCGGCGCCCCCGGGACCGACGCGCCGTGACGGGCCGCCTGTTCGCCGCCGTCGATGTCGGCACCGGCAGCGCCCGGGCCGCGATCTTCGACGCGTCGGGCGCGCTGCTGGCCCATGCCGGGCGCCCCATCGCCATGCGCGGCGACCCGGGCGGCGCGGCCGAGCAATCCTCCGAAGGCATCTGGGCCGCGATCTGCGCCGCCCTGCGCGACGCCCGCGCCCAGGCGGGCGCCGCCCCCGAAGACATCGCCGGGCTCGGCTTCTGCGCCACCTGCTCGCTGGCGCTGCGCGACGCCTCGGGCGCCCCGGTCGGCGCCGGGGAGGACGGCGACCCCGCATGGGACGTCATCGCCTGGTGCGACCACCGCGCGGGCGCCGAGGCCGACGCGGCGCAGGCCGCCGCCGCCCGCCTTCACGCCGAGGGGCGCGGCCCGGCCCCCGAGGCGGCGGGCGTCGCCTCGCCCGAGATGCAGCTGCCCAAGCTGATGCACCTGAAGCGCCGCCGCCCCGAGACCTGGGCCCGGGCGGAGCGGATCTTCGACCTCGCCGACCTGCTGACCTGGCGCGCGACGGGCGAATTGCGCCGCGCCGCCTGCGCGCTGGCCTGCAAGTGGGGCTGGTCGCCGGAGACCGGCTGGCCGCTCGCGCTGCTCGAGGCGCTGGACCTCTCGGACCTGCCCGGCCGAGGCGGTCTGCCCGGCGGCGACGCCCCCGGGGCCGCGGACCGCGCCCCGGCCCCGGTCGGCGCCTGCATCGGCCGGCTGTCGGCGCAGGCGGCGGCGGAGACCGGCCTCGCCCCCGGCGCCCCTGTCGCCGCGGGCCAGGTCGACGCCTACAGCGGCGCGCTCGGCCTGCTGGGCGAATTGTCCGCGGACGCGCTGCCCCGCGCCGCGGCGCTGATCGCGGGCACCTCCTCCTGCATCATGCACCTGTCGCGCGCGGCCTTCCCCGCGCCCGGCCTCTGGGGGCCCTATCCCGGCGTGGTGCTGCCGGGCTGGAGCGCGGCCGAGGGCGGGCAGTCCGCCTCGGGCGCGCTGCTCGACCACGTGCTGCGCCTCTCGGGGCTCGATCCCCAGGCGCCGGGGCTTCACGCCGAGGTCGCCGCACGGGTGCAGGCGCTGCTGGCCGCGGAGGGCGACGGGTTCGGCGGCGAGATCCACGTGCTGCCCGATTTCAACGGCGTCCGCTCGCCCCGCCCCGACCCGGCGGCGCTGGGCGCGGCGGCGGGCCTGTCGCTGGAGCGCGGCTTCGACGCCGCCTGCAGGCTTTGGTGGCGCAGCGCGGTGGGGCTGGCGCTGGGGGTGCGCGAGGTGATCGCGCACATGGACGCCCAGGGCCGCGGGCCCGAGCGGCTGATCCTTGGCGGCGGGCACGGGCGCAGCCCGCTGCTGGCGCAGCTTTACGCCGATGCGACCGGGCTGCCGGTGGTGCTGGGCGGGCATTGCGGCGGGATGCTGCGCGGCGCGGCGCTGTCGGCGATGGCGGCGTCGGGCGCGGCGCCGGACGTGGCCGCGGCGGCGCGCGCGACGGCGCGGCCGCGCCCGACCCTGTCGCCCGACCCGGCACGGGCGCCGCGGATGGCGCGGGACCTGGCCGCCCAGCGGATCCTGGCCGAACAGCGCGCGAAGCTCGCCGCGCTCTGACGGCGCCGCGCCCGGCCCCGCACGCCTTGGCACCGCCCCCGGCGCAGCGACCGGCGCCAGCCGGATGCGCCCGCGCATTCCCCCAGCGGCCCCGCCCCCTGTTAACCGGATTCACCCCGCCCCCGGCCGGTTTCCCCCCGTCCCGGCGGCGTTAACCCCGCCCCGGCGCCGCCCCGGCCCACCCCCCCGCCGCAGCCGCCCCGGCGCCTGCTTTGCGGCAGGCGCGCTATCCGTCGGCATATCCCCGATCCGCCATTGCACGCGTTCCCCACCCGTTCCCGCCCAAGAGGAACGTGAAGAATTCCCTTAAAAGTCTTTCCAACGCCGGGCCGCCCCCGCCCATCCCGCCCTGGAGAGTCCCATGCCCCTGTTCACCATCGTCATCCCCTGCCGCGACGCGGCCGACATCCTTCCCGCCGCCCTCGCCTCGCTGCGCGCGCAGACCTGGACGGACTGGGAAGCGATCTGCGTGGAAGCCGGGTCCTCGGACGACACCGCAGAGGTGATCGACCGGGTGGCGCGGACCGACCCGCGGGTGCGCCGGATCCGCCCCGAGGGGACCGCGCCCGGCGGCGCCGCGCTGGCGCGCAACGCCGGGGCGCTGGCCGCGCGGGGCGAGGTGATCGCCTTCCTCGACGCCGCCGACCGCTGGGCGCCCGAGCGGCTCGCCCGCCTCGCCGACCGCTTCGCCGAGGCCGACGCGCCGGACGTGGTGTTCGGCTCGGTCCGCGCGGACGAGACCCCCGCCCATCCCGCCGCGCCGATCCCCGCCGCGCTGAAGGCCGAGCGGCGCGCCCGGGACCGCGGCCTGCCCGGCGTGACCGACGCGCTGCGCCGCGCGCCCGCCTGCGCGCCCTCGAACATCGCCCTGCGCCGCGCGGCGTTCCAGCGGATCGGCGGCTTCGATTCCCGCCTCGCCGCCGCCGCGGATATCGAGTGGGCGGTGCGGGTCCTGGCCGGGGCCGAGCGGGCCGCCATGGCCCCCGGCGCGGTGGCGCTGATCGCGGCGCGCGGCGCGCTGGGCCCGGCGCAGATGCGCGCCGTGCTGCGCGGCTGGCGCGAGGCGGTGGAGACGGCGCGGATCCTGGGCGTCGCCCCGGGCGCCGAGGCGCTGGCCTTCGCCGAGGCGCAGCTGCGCCGCGGCCTCGCCGCAAGGGCGCTGCGCGGCGGCGGCGCGGCGGCGGCGCTGGGGATCGCGGCGCTCGGCCTGCTGCGCAGCCCGCTGGGCTTCCTCGCCACCGCCGAAACCGCCCGGGCGCAGGTCGCCTGACCGCCCGCAGGCGGGGCCGCGGCGCCGCCCGGCCGCATCTTCTTCACCCGCTTAGGACTTCCTAAGCGCGGAAGGGGCTATCCATGCACGTGAAAGCTGAGTCCGCGCGGGCGCGAATCGCCCCGCGCGTCACCGTCTTGCCGGAGCGCACCATGCACCCCATGCCCGAACAGGCCCTGCCCTCGCTCGCCCGCAAGGCGGGCGGCGCCGACGGCGACGACAGGTGGGGCGCCTTCCTGCCCGGGCCGCGGGCCGAGCGGGCGCCGACCGCCGAGGGGCCGCTCTCGGGGCTGCGCTTCGCGGTGCAGGACCTGGTCGACCTGCAGGACGCGCGCACCGGCGCGGGCAATCCCGGCTGGCTGGACACGTCGCGCACCGCGGCCCGCGACGCCGCGGTCGTCGCCGCCTTGCGCGCCGCCGGGGCCGCGGTCGCCGGCAAGACGGTGACCGATGAACTGGGCTTCAGCCTCGAGGGCGTGAACCCCCATTACGGCGCCCCGGTCAACCCGCGGGACGAGGGGGCGCTGTGCGGCGGCTCGGCCTCGGGCGCCGCCGCCGCGACCGCCGCCGGGCTGGTGGAGTTCGCGCTGGGCGTGGACACCGGCGGCTCGGTGCGCATTCCCGCGGCGCTGTGCGGGCTCTGGGCCTTCCGCCCGACCCATGGGCGGCTGCCGCTGGACGGAATCCTGCCCTTCGCCCCGAGCATGGACGCCCCCGCGTGGATGGCGGCGGACCCGCGCGTCCTGCGGGCCGTCGGCGACGTGCTGCTGCCCGCCGACGCGCCGGTCGACGGGCCCGGCGCGGATGCCGGCGCGGATTCCGGCGCGGTTTTTGGCGCGGACGCGGGCGCGGACACGGGCGCCGGCGCGACGCCCCGCGGCCCGGGAACCGGGATCACGGATATCCGCCTGGCCGAGGACGCGGCCGCGCTCTGCGACGCGGACTGCGCCGCGGACCTGCAGGCGCGCTGCGGCGGCTGGATCACCGGGGCGCCGGTCGCGGCCTTCCCGGGCACGTGGAAGGACCACCTGCGCCTCTACGCCTACGCCCAGGCCCAGGACCTGTGCGATGGGCTGGGCAAGGAGGTCGAGCGGCGGGGCCCCGCCCTGGGCGAGGCGAGCGCCCAGCGGCTCGCCGCCGCCATGGCGGTGGAGCGCAGCGTGGCCGAGGCCTGGAACGCGTTCCGGCGCGCGGCCACGCGCTGGCTGCTGCTGATGACCCCGCCGGGACGGGCGCTGCTGCTGCCGACCGCGCCGATGGCGCGGCTGCCGCGGGACGTGCAGCGCCCGCAGCTCGAGGCGTTCTACAGCGGCGCGCTGCCGCTGTCGGCCATCGCCGGCGCGGCGGGGGCGCCGCAGGTGCAGATGCCGCTCGCCGCGGGCGGCGTGTCGCTGATCGGGCGGCCCGGCCAGGACCGGGCGCTGCTCGACGCCGCGATGCGGCTGGCCGGGGTGGACGCGGGCTGAGCCGGCGCGACCCGGCGCGGCGCAAGGCTCCCGGCGCGGGAGGTTGAGACGGGCGCCGCGGGACGCGCCGGGTGGCGGCGCGGGCGGAGCCGAGGGCCGTCTGCGGCCATCGCCTGCGCGCCTTCTCCGGGGATGGTGAAAGGAGGGGGGGCGCGCCGGAGGCCCCGGGTCAGGTCCCGCCACGCCCTTGAACTACGGGGAAGCCTTCGGGCGTGGCGGGCGCGCCTGCCTGTCGGCGGGCGAACCGGGCGCGGCGTCGCGGGGCGCCCTGTCGGGTCGCTGCCGCGCGCCGCGCATCCGGCCCTCCCCACAAGGGCCGGAAACTGCGGTCGGGACGCGCGGCGCCGCGCGCCGGTCCCGGGACATGCATCGTCGGACCTGGGTCCGGGAATTCGTCGCCGCGGGGGCCCGAGCGACCCCAACACGGCCCTTCGCCTCGCGGCGCACCCCCTGTATGGGCGATTCGCCGTGACATGAACGTGACGCGCACGTCGCTTGCCGACCGCCCGGCCGCGCGCTTAGGTTTCCTGACCCGCCGCCCGGCGGGCGTTCCCCTGCCGCAGGAGCCGCCCCGATGTCCATCCTTCCGCATGACGGCCCCGCCGCCTGGCGCCGGCTCGGCCTCGGCATGCTCGCCTCGGTGGTGGGCAATGCCGGGATGTGGTCCATCGTGACGCTGATGCCGGGGGTGGAGGCGGAGTTCGCGCTCGACCGCGCCGCGGCGTCGATGCCCTACACGCTGACCATGGCGGGGTTCGGGCTCGGCTCGGTGATGATCGGGCGGGCCGTGGACCGGCTGGGCTTCGCGGCGGCGCTGGGGGCGGCGGGGGTCCTGCTGGGGCTGGCCTACATGGCGGCCTGGGCGGCGCCCTCGGCGGCGATGCTGGCGGCGGCGCAGTTCTTCATCGGGCTGGGCACGGCCTGCACCTTCGCGCCGCTGATCGCCGACATCTCGCGCTGGTTCAACCTGCGCCGGGGGCTGGCGATCGCGCTGGCGGCCTGCGGCAACTACCTGGCGGGGGCGGTGTGGCCGCCGATCCTGGCGGCGATCATGGGCGCGCATGACTGGCGGGCGGCGTGCCTGGCGCTGGCGGCGGCCTCGGTGATCGCGCTGCCGCTGCTGGCGCTGGCGATGCGCGGCGCGCCCCCGGCCGAGCCCGCGCCCGCCACCACGGGCCGCGCGGCCGAGCGCGCCCGCACCCGCACCGACCTTCCCCCGCGCACGCTGATCACCCTGCTGTGCATCGCCGGTTTCGCCTGCTGCATGGCGATGGCGATGCCGCAGGTGCATATCGTGGCGCTGTGCGTGGACTATGGCTACGGCCCCGCGGTGGGGGCCGAGATGCTGTCGCTGATGCTGCTCGGGGGCTGCGCGTCGCGGATCCTGTCGGGCTTCGCGGCGGACCGGTTCGGGGGGGCGCCGACGCTCCTGGTCGGGTCCACCCTGCAGATGCTGGCGCTGATCCTGTTCATCCCGTTCGACGCGCTGGCGCCGCTCTACATGGTCTCGCTGACCTTCGGGCTGGCGCAGGGGGGGATCGTGCCCGCCTATGCCGTGATCGTGCGCGAGCGGCTGCCCGCGAAGGACGCCGGCACGCAGGTGGGGATCGTGGTGACGGCGACGCTGGTGGGGATGGCGGCGGGGGGCTGGGCCTCGGGCTGGATCTTCGACCTGACGGGCAGCTACCAGGCGGCGTTCCTGCACGGGATCGGCTGGAACTGGGTCAACATGGGCATCGTCGCGCTGCTGATCTGGCGCAGCCGTCCCGCGCGGGGCCCGGCCCCCGCGGCCTGACCCCCGGAGAAACGCCCGCCCCGGGCGCCGCCGCGCAACGGTCTGGTCTGGGCGCCGCCGCGCAACCGCCTGGTCTGGGCGCCGCCGCGCCCGGGGGGCCCGCCCGCACGCGCCGCAGGGGGATCCGGCGGCTCAGGGGGGCAAGCCCCCCGTTCGCCGCCGGAGCGTCGGCTGCGCCGCCGCGCGCCCCGATCAGCCGCCGCGCTTCAGGCCGGGTCGGCGGCGATGTTGTCGATCAACCGCACCGATCCCAGCGGCGCCGCCGCCAGCAGCCGCGCCGGGCGGTCCAGCGCCGTCATCGGCGCCAGCCCGTCGGCGGCCCGCAGCTCCAGGTACTCGACCGACGGGAAGCCCGCCGCCACGATCCGCCGCCGCGCCTCGGCCAGCGCGCCCGCCACGGGGGCGCCCGCGCGCATCTCCTCGACCGCGTGGCGCATGGCGGCGTTCAGCGCCGGCGCCGCCGCCCGCTCGCCCTCGGTCAGCCGCACGTTGCGCGAGGACAGCGCCAGCCCGTCCGCCTCGCGCACCGTCGCGCAGGGAACGATCTCGACCGGGATGTCGAGATCCCGCACCAGCCGCGTCACGACCTGCAGCTGCTGGTAGTCCTTCTCGCCGAAATAGGCCCGGTCGGCGGCGGTCTGCAGCAGCAGCTTGCTCACCACCGTGCAGACCCCGTCGAAATGCCCCGGCCGCCCGTCGCCGCACAGCCCGCCCGACACGCCCTCGACCGAGACCGTGGTGGCGAAGCCGTCGGGGTAGATCTCCTCCGGCTCGGGCACGTAAAGGACATGCGCGCCGAGGGGGGCGAGCTTCTCCGCATCGGCCCGCTCGGTACGCGGATAGTTCTCCAGGTCCTTGGGATCGTTGAACTGCTTGGGGTTCACGAACAGGGTCACGATCACCCGGTCGCAACCCGCGAGGGCGGCGCGGACCAGCGACAGGTGCCCCTCGTGCAGCGCGCCCATGGTGGGGACGACGCCGACCGAGAGGCCCTCGCGCCGCCACTGCGCCACCTGCGCGCGCAGCCCGGCCTTGCGGCGCTGGATCGGGATCGCGGCGTCCGCATCGGCGGCTGCCCGGGCTTCGGCGGCGGAGGCGGTGACGGCGGTCATTTCGCGGCGCCTTTCAGCTGGTCGGCGAAAACATGCTCCGGCCCCGGGAAGCTCCGGGCGCGGACCTCCTCGGCATAGGCGGCGACGGCGCGGTCGGCCTCGGCCCCGAGTTCCGCCTGGCGCTTCACGAACTTGGGGCGGAAATCGTTGAACAGGCCCAGCATGTCCTCGGTCACCAGGATCTGCCCGTCGCAACCGGCCGAGGCGCCGATGCCGATGGTGGGGATCGGAACCGCCGCCGTCACCTCGTCCGACAGGCCCTGCGGCGTCTTCTCCAGCACCACCGAGAACGCGCCCGCCCCGGCCACGGCCTGCGCATCCGCCATCACCCGGGCGCGCGCGTCGCCGCGGCCCTGCACCTTGTAGCCGCCGAACACGTTCACCGCCTGGGGCGTCAGGCCCACATGCGCCATCACGGGGATCGAGCGGGAGGTGAGGAAGCGGATCGTCTCCGCCATCTCGACCCCGCCCTCGAGCTTCACCGCCGCGGCGCCCGTCTCGGCCATGATCCTCGCGGCGTTGCGGAAGGCCTGGGCGGGGGATTCCTCATACGTGCCGAAGGGCATGTCGACGACCATGCAGGCGCGGCGCAGCCCGCGGCGGACCGCGCGCCCATGCAGGATCATCATCTCCAGCGTCACCCCGAGGGTGCTGTCCATCCCATGCACCACCATCCCGAGGCTGTCGCCGACAAGCGCCAGGTCGCAATGCGCATCCACGATCCGCGCGGTCGGCGCGTCATAGGCGGTCAGGCACACGATGGGGGCGCCCCCCTTCATCGCCGCGATGGCGGGCGGGGACAGGGCGGGGGCGGAGGTCTGCGGCGTCGCGCTCATGCGGCGCTCCTGTAACTGCGGGGCGTCGGGCCGATCGTCGGAACCCGCGCGGCCGCGCCGTCACGGGCGCGCGCCCTCCCGGCGCGCTGCGCTGCAATACAGGGGTTTCGCGGAATTGTCACGCGGCAAAGACGGAAAGATGCGCCTTTGACCGGATGGACGAATTTTTGTTGCGCGATGGGGCAGGCGTCCGCCTCAGCCCGCCCGCGCCCGTTCGGCGCCGCGGCAGAACCAGGAGGTCGCGCGGCTCGCCTGCCCCAGCTCCTCGGCCGCATCCAGAAGATCGGGGGCCAGCGCCTCCATCCGCTCGGGCGTGAAGCGCACCGAGGGACCGGCGAGCGAGACGACGCCCACCGGCGCCCCCGCATCCGCCACGCCCTCGGGGCGGCGGATCACCGCCGCCATCGCCGCCATCCCGTCATGGTAGGAGTTGGCGTTGCGCGCCCAGCCGCGGGCGCGCACGCCGCGCAGGATCTCCAGCAGCTCCGCCGCGCTGCGCGGCGCCTCCGGCCCCGGCGCCTCGGGCTTCACCAGGCCCTGCCCCAGCGCCGCGGCCAGCGCGTCGTCGTCATCCATCGCCGCCAGCCAGGCCTGCCCGCCGGCCGAGGACGCGAGGTGCAATGGCTCGCCCTGGTCCAGCCCCGGGTCATAGCGCAGCCCCCGCCGCACCCCCTGCACCGCCGAGACATGCATCAGCGCCCCGCCATCGGCCAGCGCCAGACGCGCCAGCTCCTGCGCCCGGTGCGCCAGCGCATCGAGGATCGGTTCCGCCACGTCGGGGATCCCCGTCTGCCCCAGCCA
Source organism: Rhodovulum sp. DZ06 (assembly GCF_050586345.1). Classification (NCBI taxonomy): domain Bacteria; kingdom Pseudomonadati; phylum Pseudomonadota; class Alphaproteobacteria; order Rhodobacterales; family Paracoccaceae; genus Rhodovulum; species Rhodovulum sp. DZ06. The sequence continues at coordinate 37,146 of NZ_JBOCEF010000006.1, read as the reverse complement.
GGACAGCCCCAGCGCCGCCAGCCGGACCGTCAGCTCGTAATCGCCCATGTCCCGCCGCTGGCGCACATAGCCGATCTTCTCAAGCTCTTTCAGCATCCGGTGGACCCCCGACGGCGGCAGCCCCAGCCCCGCGGCGATGTCCGAGACCGCGCAGCCCTCGGGCCGCGTGACCATGAATTCCAGCACCGACATGGCTTTCTCGAGCGCGCTGCTCATCACTCCTCCCGCTTTCGGCGGACCATAGACCGTCGCAGGTGGAAAACATAGGACGTTCAAAAGTTGAATGTCATTCCATTTTCTGAGATAGGTAACACGTGAGCGATTCAGGCGCCGGGTGAAACCGTTGCAACCGGATCGCGCCCGCGCCGCCCCGGACCCAACCGGCGGCGCGCGAGAGGAGGAAGCCAAGATGCCCACGAACCGCCCCCGGGGCGCCCTGATGCCGCGCGACCGCGACTGGCACCCGGCCGGGTACACCCCCGGCTACAAGACCTCGGTCAAGCGCTCCCCCACCTACGCGCTGATCAGCCTGGACAACGGCCCGGCCGAGCAGACCGGCCCGGTCTTCGGCCACAACCAGCTGGGCGAGCTCGATAACGACCTGATCCTGAACTACGCCAAGCCCGGCGAGCTGCCGATCGGCGAGCGGATCATCGTCCATGGCCGCGTGCTCGACGAAGGCGGCCGCCCGGTGCGCGGCGGCCTGGTCGAGTTCTGGCAGGCCAACGCGGGCGGGCGCTACCGCCACAAGAAGGACACCTATCTCGCGCCGCTCGACCCCAATTTCGGCGGCTGTGGGCGCACCATCACGGATGAGGACGGCTATTACAGCTTCCGCACCATCAAGCCGGGGCCGTATCCCTGGCCGAACGGCGTCAATGACTGGCGCCCGGCGCATATCCACTTCTCGGTCTTCGGCCATGCCTTCGCGCAGCGGCTCGTCTGCCAGATGTATTTCGAAGGCGATCCGCTGATCTGGAAATGCCCGATCGTGAAGACGATCCCGTCGAAAGAGGCGATCGAGCGCCTCGTCGCGCCGCTCGACCTCAACGCCTCGCTGCCGATGGACACGCTGGCCTACAAGTTCGACATCGTGCTGCGCGGCTCCCGCCAGACCGTGTTCGACAACAAGCTCGAGGGGATGTGAGATGGTGCAGCCGCTGAATTACCTCAAGGAATCCCCGTCGCAGACCGCCGGGCCTTACGTCCATATCGGATGCGCGCCGAACTTCGTGGGCAATACCGGGATCTACCCCGAGGACCTCGGCATCCGCATGGTCAATGCCGACACCAAGGGCGAGCGGATCACCATCAAGGGCCAGGTCCTCGACGGCAACGGCACGCCCCTCAAGGATGCGCTGATCGAGATCTGGCAGCCGGATGCGGACGGGTTCTTCAACTCGCCCGAGGAGACCCGCGGCCAGGCCGACCCGAACTTCACCGGCTGGGGCCGCTCCCCCGGTGATTTCGAGAACGGCGAGTTCACCTTCGAGACGATCAAGCCCGGCCGCGTCCCGGCCTGGAACGGCAAGCTCTCCGCGCCCTTCATCAGCGTCCTGGTGCTGGCCCGCGGCGTGAATATCGGCCTGCAGACCCGGATGTACTTCCCCGAGGACGCCGCCCTGAACGCCGAGGACCCGGTGCTGAACCGCATCGAGCATCGCAGCCGCGTCGACACCCTGGTGGCCAAGAAGCTGGACGACGGAACCTACCGCTTCGACATCCGCATCCAGGGCGAGGGCGAGACGGTGTTCTTCGACATCTGATGCGCCACGCCGCGCATCACCCGATGCCTTGACCGGGCGCGGCGGAGCGGGAAGGCTCCGCCGCGCCCATGCCTTGTCCGGCGCCGCGCGCCGCGCGCGCCGAATTCCCGCCGAAAGGACCCGACATGACCGCCGAGACCCCCGGCATCATCTGCTGCGCCATCACCGGCTCGCTGCCCACCAAGGACGACAACCCCGCCGTCCCCGTCACCATCGCCGAGCAGGTCGAGAGCACGCAGGAGGCGTTCGAGGCCGGCGCCACCATCGCCCATTGCCACGTGCGCGACGACGAAGGCAAACCCACCTCGGACCCCGAGCGTTTCGCCCGGCTGGTCGAGGGGCTGAAGAAACACGTCCCCGGGATGATCATCCAGCTCTCGACCGGCGGCCGCTCCGGCGCCGGGCGCGAGCGCGGCGGGATGCTGCCGCTGGCGCCCGACATGGCCTCGCTCACGGTCGGGTCGAACAACTTCCCGACGCGGGTCTATGAGAACTCGCCCGACCTCGTGGACTGGCTGGCCGGGGAAATGAAGACCTACGGCGTGAAGCCCGAGATCGAGGCGTTCGACCTGAGCCACATCTTCCAGGCCGCGAAGATGGTCGAGGACGGCCGCCTGACCGGCCCCCTCCACGTCCAGTTCGTCATGGGCGTGAAGAACGCCATGCCCGTGGACCGCGAGAGCTTCGAGTACTTCATCAAGACCACGAAGCGGCTGATGCCCGACGCCACCTGGTGCGCCGCCGGGATCGGCCGCTACCAGCGGGTGCTGAACGAATGGTGCGCCGAACTGGGCGGCCACCTGCGCACGGGGCTCGAGGACAACATCCGCCTGGATCGCGACCACCTCGCCCCGTCCAACGCCGCGCTGGTGAAACTGGCGGTGGAGCAGCTGGAGAAGCATGGCCGCCGCGCCGCCACCGCGTCCGAGGCGCGGGCGATGCTGGGCCTCGCCGCCTGACGCGAGCCTGGTCCGGGGGCGCCCCCGGCGCAAAACGAAAGGGCGGCGCAGGGTTCTCCTGCGCCGCCCTTTTCATGTCCGCGATGCGGCCGGGATCAGATGTAGTTGAACCGGCGGAAGGCGTGCATCGGGATGTCTTCGCGCTTCAGGCCCTGCTCGGCCAGCTCGGCGTCGGACAGGCGCTGCAGGCGTTCGCACTCGCGAAGGCAGCTATTGGCGGGCGCCAGCTTCGCAAGACGCTCCACCGCGGCCTCGAGCGCGTGGCCGATGCGGGCGAAAAGGGGCTCGGACCCCGTGTGAATGTTCGTGTAAGCCATTGTGCGGAAACCTCCGTTGCGTTGGATTGGCTCCCTCCCTTGGCTTCCAGATAAGGCGAAGCGCCCGCCCGCGGCAAGGCGGACGGGCGCAATACTGCGTTGCATCTTGTGCAATGCAACATAAACGATCCCGAAAGGATCGCCGCCGCGCTCAGCCCCGGCGGCGACGCCCGGCCAGCGCCAGCCCCCCGAGGCCGAGCAGCATCAGCGGCGCGGCGGCGGGCAGCGGGATGTCCGAGACCACGGATTCGATCGACAGGATCACCGCCTCGCCCTGCCCGAAGAAGGCGGCCGAATCCGCCCCCGTCCAGGGCGTGCCGTCGGCGTAGAACAGCGCCGCGACCACCGGCCCGAACTCCGCCGCCGCATAGCCGCCATCGACCAGGAAGGTGGCGGCGACCGAGTCGCCCTGGAACAGGATGTTGTCGCCGGTGGCGGTCAGCACCTGCCGGTCATCCGCCGTGCCCGGGTCGGTCCCCGGGTCCACGATGGACAGGATCGACGGGCCCAGCAGCCCGGTCGCGGTGTCGGTGACGAAGCTGAGCAGCAGGCTCAGCTCCGGCCCGTCGGCGGTGAAATCGCCGAAGCTGGTGGAACTCGCCTCGACCCGCAGCTCGCTCGCGCCCGGGAACAGGCCGGTGTCGACCGCCGTCCCAGATCCCTCGGCGAAATCCGCCGCCGCCGGGAAGGCCGCCCCCAGCGCCAGCGCCGCGCCCAGTGCAGCGCCCAGTCCTGCGCCCCGTGCGACGCGCTTGAAATCCGTCTTGTCGAACATGACCGAAATCCTCTCTGCCTTGCGTGCAGAACCCGAAGCCCGGGGGGCGGCGCGAACCGCCCCCCGGCCCGCGCGTCAGATGAAATCGAGGGCGGCGATGTCGTCCACGCCCCGCACCACGATGGTATCGAATTCGCCGGCGTCGGTGAACAGCGTCAAGTCGCCGTTAACCACGTAGCTGGCCATGACCGAGACCCCGGCGCCGAGGCCGATCGCGTCCTCGCCCACGGTGTAGTCGAGCACCTGCACGAAGTCGCGCGTCCCGTTGCCGGCGAGATCGGCGAAGTCGAACACGTCGCCCCCGCCGCCGCCGCCCGCCAGGTCGGTGCCGCCGCCGGGGTTGACCACCTCGTTGTCGTCGCCGCCATGCAGGTCGTCCGACCCGCCCGTGCCGTCCACGGCGACCGGAGAGATCGTCACCGTCACCGTGGTCGGACCCGACAGGTCGGTCCCGTCCGAGGCGCGATAGGTGAAGCTGTCCCCGGTGCTGGCCCCGGGCGCGAGCCGGTCCCACGCCCCGTTCGGGTCGTATTCGAGCGACCCGTCCGCGGCCATGCGGATCAGCGCGCCGGAGGCGAGCGCCACCGCCCCGCCCGGCGCGATGGCCTGGTCGTTGACGGTCTCGATGCTCAGCGGCTGCCCGTCGGGATCGCTGTCATTGGCCAGCACGTCCATCGCGGTGACCGAGCGCGAGACCGCGTCCACCGCGTCGGCGGCGGTGATCGGCGCGTCATCGTCGTCGAGGATCAGCATGTTCGCCTCGGTCCCCGCGGCGAAGCCGTCCCGGTCGATGGAGGAGATGAAGAGGTTGAACGCCTCGTCCGCTTCATCCGCGTAGTCGCCCTGGACCGCCACCTGCGCGGTCGCCACCGCCTGCCCGTCCGCGAAGACGAAGCTGATCGGCGCGCCGGTGACGTCGGCGGCCCCGGCATCGCCCGAGATCCCCACCATGGCCGTCAGCGGCCCGTCGAGATCGCCGGAGCGGGTCGCGGTGACGGTGACGAAGGTCTGGCCCCCGTCGCCCTCGACGACTTCCAGCGGCCCCGCGCCCTCGCCGTCGAACGAGAGGTCGATCACCCCGCCGAAATCATCCTCGACGATGGTGTGGGTCGCGACCGGCTGGGCGCCGATCTGCACCTCGGCCCGGTCGGTGGCGGTGATCTCCGCCCCGATGGTCCGGTCGCCCTCCACCAGGAAGTCGCCGGCCACGGTACGCGAGAAGCTGGCCTGCGCCTGCCCGGCGGCGAAGCTCACCGTCTGCGGCAGGGTCAGCCCGTCCATGGTCACCATCACCGTCGCCGTGGTCGCGACGCTGAGCGAGCCGCTGCGGGTCACGGTGAACCACACGTCCGTGCTGTCGCCCGGGTCCCCTTCATCGGCCGAGGAGGTCGGCGCGGGCGCGAAGCCCGCATCCCCCGGCGCGATCAGCCCGACGGCGATGTTCAGCTCGGACGGCGCCTCGGACACCGTCACGACGGCGGTGGCGGTGTCGAAGCCGCCCTGCCCGTCCGAGATGGTGTAGTCGAAGCTGTCGGTCCCCACGAAGCCCGCATCCGGGGTGTAGAGGATCGACCCGTCGCCCTGGACCGCCGCGGACCCGTTGGCGGGCGTCGTGGCCGAGGTCACGCTCAGCGGATCGCCGTCCCCGTCCGTGTCGTTGCCGAGCACGTTCAGCGCGGTGGCCGAGCCTTCCAGCACGGTGAACGCATCGTCCACCGCCGCCGGGTCCACGTTCACGCCCGCCACGTTGATGGTGAGCGTCGCGGTGTCGGCGCCGCCATTGCCGTCCGACACCGCGTAGACCAGCGTGTCGATGCCCGAGAAACCGGCATCCGGGGTGTAGCGGATCTCGCCCGAGGGCAGCACCACCGCCGAGCCGTTCGCCGGGGCGGTCGCGATGCTCACCGCCAGGGCGTCGCCGTCGACATCCGAGTCGTTGCCCAGCACGGCGACGTCCACCGCCGTGTTCTCGGCCGTCGATGCGCCGTCATCGACCGCGACCGGGTCGTCGTTCTCGCCGGTGATGACCACGGTGACCGTCTGGGTGTCGATGCCGCCGAACCCGTCGCCGATGGCGTAGGTGAAGGTTTCGGTCGTGCTGGCGCCGAGCGCCAGGTCCTCGTACCCGCCGTTCGGATCGAAATCGACATGGCCGTTGGCGTAGACGGTCAGGATCCCGGCCCCGAGCGCCACCGGGGTGGCGAGCGGAAGGGCCCCGCCCCCGAGGTCGATGGAAAGCACCGTCGGCGCGTCGCCATCATAGTCGGTGTCGTTGCCCAGCAGGTTGCCCACGCCCGGCGCATCCTCGGACACGGTCACCGTGTCCGCGGCCGCGACCGGCGCGTGGTTCACCCCGGTGACCGTGATGGTCACCGTGGCCGTGTCCGTCGCCGCATGCTCGTCCGACAGCGTGTAGTCGAAGCTGTCGGTCCCGGTCGCGCCGCGCACCAGCCCGTCGAAGGCGCCGTTCGGGTCGTAGTCGAACGTGCCGTCCGCGCGCAGGGTCAGCGTGGCGCCCGAGGGCAGCAGGACCGGCGTCCCGACATCGCCCGCGACGCCGTTCAGCGCCGCGACCGACAGGACCGCATCCGCATCCGCGTCGCTGTCCGCGCCCGACCCGTTATCCGCCAGCACCGCGCCCGAGAGCCCGGTATCGGCGTCCACCGCGAAGGCGTCGTCCGCCGCCGCCGGCCCGTCATTGGCGCCCACCACCGACACGGTGACCGTCGCGCGGTCCGTGCCGCCATGGCCGTCGCCGATGTCGTAGGTGAAGCTGTAGGACCCGGTGTCGCCGAGATCGAGGTGATCGAACGCGCCGCGCGCATCGACGAACAGCGACCCGTCCGCCTGCACGATCTGCAGGCCCAGGTAGCCCGGCAGGTCCGCCCCGACATTGGCCGCGATCCCGTTCACCGCGATCACCGACAGCGTGTCGCCGTCGATGTCCGTGTCCGGCCCGGCGCCGGTGTCGCCGGTGATGACCGAGAGGGAGATGAACCCGTCCTCGCCCACGCTCACCACGTCGTCGCTCGCCACGGGGTCGTCGTTGACCCCGTTGATGGTGATCGTGGCCGTGGCCGTGTCGGTCCCGCCAAGCCCGTCCGAGACGGTGTAGGTGAAGGTCTCGGTCGCGCTCTGCCCGACGCCGAGGTCCTCATAGGCGCCGTTCGGGTCGAAGGCGACCGAGCCGTCCCCGTTCACCGTCAGCAGCGCCCCCGAGGCCAGCGCGAAGGCGCTGCCCAGCGGGTCCGCCCCGCCATTGACCGCGGTGACGGTGATGGCGTCGCCGTTGGGATCCTCGTCCACCCCGGCGCCGTTGTCGGCGAAGAGGTCGAAGGCCGCCGCCGTCTCCTCGTCCGTCGCCAGCGCGTCGTCGCGGGCCGCGGGGGGCAGGTTGTCCCCCGAGATCACGATGCTCAGCGTCGCGGTGTCGAAGCCGCCGTTCCCGTCCGAGATCGTGTAGGTCACGCTCTCGGTCGCGGTGGAGCCGGAGGGCAGGCCGTCATAGGCGCCGTTCGGGTCGAAATCGAACGTGCCGTCCGAATTGACCGTCAGCAGCGCGCCCGAGGCGAGCGCCTGCTGCACGCCGACCAGCCCCGGAACCCCGTCGACCGCGCTGACGGCCAGCACGTCCGTCGCGTCCGGATCGCTGTCGGCGCCGTTCCCGTTATCGGCCAGGACCGAACCCGAGATCACCGCCGCGGGCGTGCCGGACACGTCGTCATCCTGCGCCACCGGCTGGTCGTTCACGCCGGTGACGGTGAAGTAGACCGTCGCGCCGTCGGTCGCGCCGTGATCGTCGGTGATGGTGTAGGTGAAGGTCTCCACCACCGACTCGCCGTTCGCCAGGTGCTCATAGGCGCCGTTGGGATTGAAGTCGAAGGTCCCGTCCGCGCGCACGGTGACAAGGCCGCCCGCCCCGACGCTGATCGGGGTCCCGACCGCGGCCGCCGACCCGTTCACCGCGGTGATGGTGAAGCCCTCGCCATCCACGTCCGAATCCGCCCCCGCGCCATTGTTGGCGAAGAGATCGCCCGAGAACGCCAGGTCCTCGTTCGTGCCGCGGAAGTCGTTGCGCGCATCGGGGTCGTCGTTCGACCCGTTGACGGTGATCGACACGGTCGCCGTGTCGGTCCCGCCGGTCTCGTCCTCGATGGTGTAGGTGAAGGTCTCCACCACGCTCGCGCCCTGCGCGAGGCCCTGGTAGGCCCCGTTCGGGTTGTAATCGAGCGTCCCGTCCGCGTTCAGCGTCACCCGCGCGCCCGAGGCGAGCGTGACCGGAACCCCGACCGAGGCCGCGCTCCCGTCGATCTCGGTGATCGCCAGGTCCGCGGTCGCCGTCTCGGCATCCGTGTCGTTGGCGCGCACGTCGATGCCCGCAAGCACCGCGTCCTCGCCCACCGACAGGCCGGTGTCGTCCACCGCGTCGGGCGGCGTGTCCTGGCCGGTGATGGTGACCGTGGCCGTGGCCGTGTCGGTCCCGCCGAAGCCGTCCTCGATGGTGTAGGTGAAGCTGTCGGTCGCCGACGCCCCCGCCCCGAGGCCCGCGAAGGCCCCGTTCGGGTCGTAGGAGACCGCGCCGTTCGCCCCCACCGTCAGCAGCGCGCCCGAGGCGAGCGCGATGGTCACGCCCACATTGGCCGCCGACCCTTCGACCGCCGAGACGGCGAAGCTGTCGAGCGTGTCGGGGTCGTCATCGACGCCCGACCCGTTGTCGGCGAACAGGTTGCCGTTCAGCACCCCGGCCTCGCCCACGCTCAGCGCGTCGTCCTGCGCGACCGGGTCGTCGTTGACGCCGATCACCGTGATCGTCAGCACGCCCGTGTCGGTCGCGAACTGGCTGTCCTGGACCGTGTAGCTGACCGTGTCGACCGCCGTCTGGCCCGCGCGCAGGTAGTGGTACGCCGCGCCCGGGTCGTAGATGTAGGTCCCGTCGGACTGCAGCACGATGGTCCCGCCGCCCGCGGTCAGGGCCGAAACCCCGACCGAGCCCGGGGCCCCGGCCACCGCCGAGACGGTCAGCGTGTCGCCCGTGTCGGCATCCGTGTCCGCCCCGGCGCCGGTCAGCACGCTGCCCGACACCGTCGAATCCTCGGAGGTCGACGCCGCGTCGTCCACTGCGACCGGCGCGTCGTTCTCGCCCACCAGGGTGATGGTCACAGTGGCCGTGGCCGAGCCGCCCGCGCCGTCCTCGACGGTGTAGGTGAAGGTCTCGTCCACGCTGTCGCCCAGCGCGAGGCTGTTGAAGGCCCCGTCCGGGACCAGGCTGAAGGCGCCGTCATCGCCGATGGTCAGCATCGAGCCGCCGGCCAGCGCCAGGACGGTGGAGCCGGTGAAGGCCACGCCGTTGACCCGGGTGACGGTCAGCGGATCGCCGTTCGGATCGCTGTCCGCCCCGGCCCCGTTGTCGGCCAGCACGTTGCCGCCGACGGTCGTCGCCTCGGGGGTCGAGAACGCGTCGTCCTGCGCCACCGGGTCCTGGTTCACCGAGTTGATGGTGAAGGTGACCGCGGCGGTGTCGGACGCGCCGTGCTCGTCCTCGAGCGTGTAGGTGAAGCTGTCGGTCCCGCTCGCCCCGTTCGGGTCGTAGACGAAGGTCCCGTCCGGGTTCATCGTCAGGATCCCGCCCGAGGGCAGGGCGATGGGCGCGCCGGTCAGCGGCGTGCCGTTGACCGCCGTCACCGACAGGACCGCGCCCGCGTCGGGGTCGCTGTCGGCCCCGGCGCCCGAGACCACGTTGCCGCTGACGGTCCCGTCCGAGTTGACGTCGAACCCGTCATCCACCGCGTCGGGGGCGTCGTTGGCGCCCTGGACATGCACCGTGGCGATGGCCGTGTCCGTGCCGCCCTCGCCGTCCGACAGGGTGTAGGTGAAGGTGTCGGTCGCCGACGCGCCCAGGGCCGTGCCCTCGAACGCGCCGTTCGGATCATAGCTGAACGTGCCGTCGGAATTGACCGTCACCAGCGCGCCCGAGGGCAGCAGGAAGGCCCCGCCGATCGCCCCGCCGTCGCCGTTGATCGCGGTCACCGACAGCGCGTCGCCGCCCGGGTCGCTGTCCGCCCCGGCGCCGTTGTTGGCCAGCAGGTCGCCCGCGGTCGCGGGGCCGTCCTCCTGCGCCGTGAACCAGTCGTTGCGGGCGACCGGGTCGGCGTTGCCCACCGTCACCGTGAAGCTGTCGGTCTCGACCGAGTTCGCCTCCCCGGCGTTGTCATTCACCGTGACGGTCACGGTGTAGACGCCCTCGGCCCCGAAGACATGGGACCGCGACGGGGTCAGCGAGCTGGAGTTGAACATGTCCGGCCCGCTGCCGTCGCCCCAGTCGATGCTGAAGCTGGCATTGTCGCCGTCCGGGTCGGTCAGGGTGAAGGTGCGGGTGAAGCTCTGGCCCTCGAGCGAGGATCCGTTCGGCCCGGCCTCCAGCCCCGGCGCGTCGTTGACGGGCGCGAGGTTGATCTGCGCCGCCGCGATGGTCGGCGAGAAGGCGAGCCCGTCCGACGCGCTCCACAGGAAGGTGTCGGCGCCGAACGCGTCCGGCTGGCCGAGATAGGTCAGGTCCCCGGCGAGAAGCTGGGCGCGGGTGATCTCCTGCCCGTCGATCACCGGGACGCCCTGGAACATCAGCGTGCCGTTGGGCACGGATTCGATGCGGATCGCGGCCAGGTCCTGGCCGTCGGCGTCGGTGAACCCGGCGTCGAACACCTCCACGCCGATGGTGATCAGCGTGTCCTCCTGCCCCTCGATGGTCACCGGGGACAGCACCGGCGCGTCGTTGCCGAACACCTGCACCGAGACCGAGCCGTCCCAGGACACCGCGAAGCCGCCGCCCGGCAGCGCCGCCAGCGAGGGCTCCACCTGGTAGCCCGCGGTGACGGTGTTCACCAGCTGCTGGCTGTCGATGCGCGACCCGTCGGCGTCATACTGCTGGACCAGGATGTCGTACTGGTCGCCGCCCGAGGCGTACCAGGACGACCAGGCGATGACGAAGCCGCCGCTGTCGAGGGCGACCACGTCCGGCTGCCACTGGGTCGAGCTGCGCTCGTCGTTGACGCGGAACTCCTGGCTCAGCGCCGTGCCGTCGGGCGCGTAGATGCGCGCGTAGACGCCGTTGCCCGACAGGTCGGCCCCGCCATCGGTCCAGGTGAAGACCAGGTTGCCGTTGGTCAGCGTGTCGACATGCACGTCGCTCTGGCCGCCCGCCGAGGTGGCGTTGACCTGGAACTCGGTCCCCACCTTGGCGCCCGCCGCGTCGAAGCGCTGGGCGAAGACGCCCGCGGCGCCGTTGTCGGCCGCCGCGTCGCGCCAGGTCACCAGGTAGCCGCCATCATCCAGCGCGGTGATGGCCGGCGCTTCCTGCGCGCTGGCGGTGGTGGTGTTGGCCACCGACTGCGCGCCCCAGCCGGTCCCGGGGGTGTAGATCCGGGTCAGCACGCCGTAGGAATTGCCGTCGCCGGCGCCCGTGGAGGCGTCGCTGTACCAGGTGAAGGCGATGGCGCCGGAGGCCAGCTCCACCGCCTCGGGGGCGTACTGGAAGCCGTTGGCGAACTCGGCCACGGCGGTCTCGCCCGTGCCCGTCACGATGGCGGACCCGTCGAGCTCCACCGCCTGCCCCGACGCGTCGAAGCGGCGGGCGACGATGTCGTCATAGTTGGGGCTGCCGCCGGTATAGGTGCGGAAGACCACCAGGAAGCCGCCGTCGGACAGGCCGGTGACGAAAGGCTCGTGCTGGCCGTTGGCCGACGCGCCGTTGACCTGGAACTCGTCCGAGTCGCCCGAGGCGAGGCCGGTCCCGTCGCGGGCCAGCTTGTCGCCCTGCGCATCGAAGCGCTGCGCGAAGATGCCGTAGCCGTCGCCGTCCTGGCCGTTGTCGCGCCACACGACGATGAAATCGCCGTCCGTGCCCGGGATCGAGGCGAGGTGGCTCTGGTCCGTCGGGAAGCCGCCGCCCGCGGTCGCGTCCCGCTCGACCCCCACCGGGGTCGCGCCGTCGGCGCCGGGGGTCACGGTCACGTCGATATAGACCGGCTCGGTGGCCCCGCCCTGCCCGTCGGTCACCGACAGGCGCAGGCGGCGCTCCTCCAGCGGGTCGTCCGAGAGGTTGCGGTAGGTCAGGCTCTCGATCAGCAGCTCGACGATCTCGGCGGTCACGCCGGGTTCGAGGAGCAGCTCGAACGGCCGCGTCTGCGCGCCGTCCTGCACGATGGTCGCCACCAGCGCGCCGTCGACCGACACCGCGGTCCCGGCGATGGTGATGCGCGCCGTCGCCCGCAGCCCGAGCACGTCCTGGGTCAGGTCGTCGGGCGACGCGATCTGGTCGATCAGCGGGGCCGAGGAGGTGACGGAGCTGAGCAGGATCGACCCGCCGCCGAAATCATCCACCCCGGGGTGCGAGACCGCGACCGCGCCGTTGGCGTCGATCAGCTGCGGCACGCCGTTGACCGTGTTCTCGGCGAAGGTGACCGTGGCGTTGACGCCCTCGAGCACCGGGGACGCGGCCGCCGGCGGGGTCGAGGCGTCGCCGATGATGCGCCCGAACACGCCCGCGCCGTCGCCGTCGGTCGAGTTGCCGTCCGTCCAGGTCGCGACCAGACGCCCGTCGGAGAGAAGGGCCACCTCAGGATCATCCTGCCAGCCATCGGTGGTCTGGTTGATCACCCGCGGATCGTCGATCAGCGTGCCGTCCGGCCCGACCTGGGCCAGGACCGCGGCATAGCCGTTCCCGTCCAGGTTGCTGTCGGCATACATCACCGCGAAGCCGCCGCCCGGCGTCGCCGCCAGCGCGGGTTGGATCTGGGAGCCATCGGGCAGCGCCGAGACGAGGAATTCCTCGTCCAGCGCCACGCCCGCGGCGTCCAAGCGCCTGGCGAACACGCCGTAGCCGTAGTTGCTGTCGGTCTGCTCCTGGAAATAGCTGGTCCAGGCCACCGCCCAGCCGCCGCCCTCGAGGGCGACCACCTGCGCGTCGTCCTGGGCGCCCCGCTCGTAGTCGTTGACCTGGATGGCCACGCCCTGCGGCGTCCCCGCGGCGTCGAAGCGCTGCAGGAACACGCCCGCGTCGCTCGACCCGCCCGTCTCCTGGCCGTTCACGTGCCAGGCCACGGCGATGGAGCCGTCCGCCGCCACCGACACCGCCGGTTCGGCGATGGAGGAGCCGAGCCCCGCCGCCACGTTCTGCGCCGAGAGCAGCGCGCCGGTCGCGTCGTAGCGCTCCAGCCGCACCTCGTATTCGCCGGTGGTGTAGTCATAGCCGCGCGACACCGCCACGAACCCGCCCGAGGGCGTGGCCGCAAGGTCGCCGGTATGGCCCGAATCGTTGCTCCCCGCGCTCATCGGCTGCGGCGCGCCCACCGGGGCGCCCGCCGCGTCGTAGACCTGCAGCAGCACCGCCTCGCGCGACGCGAAGGCGTTGGAATCGTCGGTATAGGCGACCACGAAGCCGCCCCCGGTCAGCCCGATCACCGCCGGGTCATGCTGGGCCCCGGCGGCCGAGAGGTTCACCTGGAACTCCGGCCCCGCGGGCGCGCCGCTGGCGTCGTAGCGCTGGGCGAAGACGCCCGAGTTGTTGTCGCCGGTGGCGTCCTGGTTGATCGAGCGCCAGACGGTGATGAAGCCGCCATCGGCGAGCGCCGCCACGTCGGACTGGTTCTGGCTGTTGGCGGCGAAGGAGTTCACCTGGAACGCGTCGCGCACCGGGAACATGCCGTCCGTCTCGGGCGCGATCTCCAGCGTGGTGGAGAACCGGGCCGAGCCGCCGTCGCCATCGGTCAGCTGCACCGCCGCAAGGCGCGTCGGGCTCGGCGCGTCCGAAAGGTTCTGGTAGCCGACCGCGCGCAGCACCGCCTCGACCGCCGCCGCGTCCGCCGCGGCGGTGAAGGTCACCGTCAGCGGCGCGCCCGCCGTCTCGCCCGACACCGCGCCCACCGCGACGCCGTCCACCAGCACCGTCGCGCCGGCGCGGGTCACGGACCCGGTCTCGGTCAGCGTGAACAGGTCCTGGCCGAAACCGTCCTGGTCCGGGGCGTCGGGGCGCAGGTCGTCCGCCTCGATCAGGCCGACGGTCAGCACGCCGCCCGCGAAATCGGCGGAATCCGCGTCCGCCGCGTCGACATCCGCGAACACGAGCTGCGGGCCCGCGTTCACGTCCGCCTCGGTCAGCGCGACCGAGGCCGGGACGCCGCCGAAGGCCGGGTCTTCCGCCCCGACCGGCGCGCCGGCCGCGGTGAAGGCGCGGGTGTAGACGCCGCCCGAGGACCCGTCCTGCCCGATGAAGGACACCGCGAAGCCGCCGCCCGGCAGCGCCGCGAGGGACGCCTGGCTCTGGCTGCCGGAGGTCGCGTCGTTCAGCTGCATCTGCCCGTCGATGCGCGACCCGTCCGCCGCGTAGACCTGGGCGAACACGCCGTAGCCGCCGCCGTCGGCGCGGTCGTCGGTCCAGGCCACGACCCAGCCGCCGCCCTCGAGCCCGATCACGTCCGGCTCCCACTGGGTGCCGGTGTAGTCGGAATTCACCAGCCGCTCGCCGTCCACCGGGGCCCCGGCGGCGTCGTAACGCTGCATCATCACCGCGTAGTTCGACCCGTCGAGGGCGTTGGACTGGTCGGTCCAGGTCACCACGAAGCCGCCATCGGCCAGCGCCGCGACATGCGGCTCGTACTGGCCGTTGAGCGTGGTGGTGTTGACGATGAACTCGGCCCCCGCCGGGGTCCCGTCGGGATTGAGCATCCGCGCCGCGACGGCGGCGCCCGACCCGTCGCCCGAGGCGCCCGAGCTTTCGGCGTACCAGACCGCGACCAGCTGGCCGCCGGCCAGCTGCACGATGTTCGGCGTGTACTGGGTGCTGTCGGTGGCCTGGTTGACCTGGAAGGACACGTCGCGCGCCGTCCCGTCCGCGTCGAAGGCGCGCCCGAAGACGCCCCAGCCCGACCCGTCGCGGCTGCCGTCATCGCCCCAGGCGACCATGAAGCCGCCATCCGCCAGCGCCTCGACGCTGGGCTGGGACTGGCCGCTGACGGTGACGTCGTTCACCAGGAACGACCCGCCGACGGGCTGGTTGTCGACGCCGAACACCTGGCCGTAGAGCCCGGCGCCCGAGGTCTCGCCCGCCGCGAAGCCGTCGGGGTTGCGGCCCGAATTGTCGGCCCAGATCACCACGTAGCCGCCGTTCGCAAGGCCCACGACCGAGGGTTCGTACTGGTTGTCCGACCGGTTGACATGCGCCGCGAAGGGCAGCCCCACCGGGTTTCCGTCGAGGTCCGAGACCTGCACGTAGACGCCGCCGTTGTTCGACGCCGGGTCGAGATCCTGCCCGTGGGAGCGCCAGGCGGTGACGTAGCCGATCTGCGCCCCGCCCGCGTCGAAGATCGCCGAGATCTCCGGGTCGCTCTGGTCGCCCGCGGTGAACACGTTCAGCGCGCGCTCGGACCGGGCGCTGAGGCCGAGGTCGGTCTCGGGCGTCACCTCGACCGTGAACAGGATCGGGTCCGAATGCCCGCCGTCGCCATCGGTGACCTGCAGGCCGAACTCCCGGCTCTCGATCGGGTCCGAGGACCCGTTGGCATAGGCCAGGCGGGCGACCACGCGCTCCACCTCCGGCGCGCCCGCGGCGGCGTTGAAGGTGATCAGCAGGTCGGCGCCCGCCTGCCCGTCCGAGGTCACGGCGCCGACGATCACGCCGTCCACGCGGACCACGCCCGCGACCACGGTCACGCCGTCCCCGTCCAAGAGGCTCAGCGCGTCCTGCTCGGCCCCGTCGCCGCCGCCGAACAGCGCGTCGCCGGGAAGGTCGGAGATGGACTGCCGCCACACGTGCAGCGTGCCGCCGTCGAAATCGGCGCTGTCGGCGTCGACCAGCCCCACGAGCGCCTCGGGCGCCAGCAGAACCGGGCCCGCGTTCACCGCGTCCTCGGCCAGCGCCGCGTCGAAATCGCCGACCAGCGCCGGGCCGCCCGCGCCGCCGGTCGGGGCCGGGGCGTCCCACAGCGCGCTGAACACGCCGTTGCCATTGCCGTCGTCCTGCTCCCAGGCCGCGGCGATGGCGCCCGAGTTCAGGATCGCGAAGGCGCCGTCATACTCGGTGATCCCGTTGTCCTGCGACAGCTGCCGAACGCCGCCGTCGAAGCTGCCGTCCGGCATCACCTTGGTCGCCAGGATGTCGTAATCCGAGGTGTTGTCGAAGGCGTAGCGGCCCGACCACAGGCCGATCACGCCGCCGTCGGCCGTCGCCTCGAGCCCGATCAGGAAGTCCGAGCCGGAGGCGGCGTTGCCGATGCGGATGTCGCCGGTCACCGCGTTCCCCGCGGCGTCGAAGAAGCGCACGATCGGGTCGTTGCTGTCGAGATAGCCGGTGAAGCCGACCGCGAACCCGCCCGAGGGCAGCGTCGCCGAGGGCGCCAGCGCCACCACGAACGGGTCCTGCTGCGCGCCCGCGGTGACTTCGGAGAGCACGACCTCCTCGACCCCCGGGGCGGCGCCGTCGAAGCTGACCAGCGTGCCGCCGCCCGCCGGATCGACCCGCTGGCCCATCACGCCCGAGCCGGAGCCGTCGGCGCCGCTGCCGTCCTGCCAGACCACCATCAGGTCGCCGCCCGGCAGCTCGGTCACCGACACGCTGTTCTGCGTGCCGGAGGAGGCGTTCACCACCAGGCTCGCCCCCGCGGGCGTGCCGTCGGCGTTGAAGATCCGCAGCAGCACCTCGTCGCCGCTATGCGCGGAGTTGTAGACCACCGCGAAACGCCCGTCCGACAGCGCGACGCCGCGCGCGTCGTTCTGGACCGAGGAGGTGACGTCGTTCACCGCGAAGCTGGCGCCGTCGAGCGACCCGTCCGGGTTCACGAAGCTGGCGCGCACGCCGTGGCTGGAGCCGTCGGAGCCGTTCTCCTCGTTCCACAGCACCACCACGCGCCCGTCATTGAGGGCGAAGGCGTCCGTGGGCCGCTGGTTGCCGGGGGTGTAGTCGTTGACCGCGAATTCCGCGCCGGACTTGACGCCCTGGGCGTCGAAACGCTGGCCGAACACGCCGTCGTCGACGCTCCCGGCCTCCTGGTTGTAGGAGGCCCAGAAGATCATGTAGCCGCCATCCGCGGTCGCCGCGATGACCGGCAGGTCCTGCGCGCCCGGGGTGTGGGTGTTGACGAGGGTGATCTCCTCGGCGCCCGCCGCGCCGGACTGGTCGCGGCCGATATAGAGGGTCTCGGACAGGTTCGCGGTCTGGCCCGCGCCGTTGCGGACCTCGAGCGCGACGTTGGACTCGTCCGTGCTGACCCCGACCTGGTTCGGCAGGGCGATGGTGAAGGCCTCGATCAGCGCCTCGACCGCCTCGGAATCCGCCGCCGCGTTCAGGTCGACCTGGAACCGGGTCCCGCCGGTTCCGGGATAGGACGCGTTGACCGTGCCGATCAGCACGCCGCCATAGGTGACGTTCCCGCCGGAGAAGCCGATCTGGCCCGCGCCGGTCCCGTCATCGCGCAGCGACAGCTCGGCGTTGAACTGGGGGATGTCGATATAGACATGGCCGCCCGCGAAGCTGTCGGCCTCGAAGCCCTGGAGGTCGACATGCGCGTCGAGCGTCACCGGCCCGGCCCGCAGGTCCGCCTCGGACCCGATGGTCCAGTAGGCGTTGGACTCGGTCGGCGTCTCCATGAAGTCGTCGATGGCGCGCGAGGCCGCCGGGGCGGTCCCGAGATGGATGGTCACGCCCCCGGGGACGGAGCGCGCGCCCGAGGCGTCGGTCAGCGCATAGCCCACGGCCTTGGTGCTGCCGGTGATGTTGGCCGAGAGGTCGCCGCTCGAGTACGCCGCCCGCTCCAGGATCGCCTTGACCGCTTCCGCGTCGGCGGCCCCGGTCAGCGCGATGGACAGGGCCTGGCCCCCGGTCCCGTCCTCGACCGCGTCGATGGCGCCGACCACCGTGCCGTCCACCAGGATGTCCGACCCCGACAGGGTCACCGCCCCGCCCGCCTCGATCGACAGCGCGTCCAGCGCGTCGCCGTTGTAGGACCAGAACAGCCGCAGCTCGCCGCCCGCAAGCGCGGCCGAGCCGGTCTCGATCCCCAGCCCGTCATCGATCAGCACCGGGCCCGCGACCGCGTCCGCCGCGCCGATGGTCACGTCGATCTCGAGGTCGAGGATCGCCGGCACGTCCAGCGCCGGGGCCGGGGCCGCGAACAGGCGCATCGCCACGCCGTCGCCGCTGCCGTCGCCGGTGTCGGCGGTGGTCCCGGTGGCGTAGGTCGGCTCGCGCCACAGCGCGCCGAAGCCCGCGCCGCCATCGGTGGCGAACAGGAAGGGCTCGGTTTCATTGGCGTATTGCGAGGGCGGGCTGATGGCGAATTCGCCGTCGATCCGCGCGCCCGAGGCGTCGTAGCGCTGGCCGCGGATCTCGCTGTCATAGGCGCCGTTCACATAGCCGCGCCAGCCGACGACGAAGCCGCCGTCGGCGAGCGCCACCAGCGAGGGTTCGTACTGGTTGCCGACGGTGTTCTCGTTCACCCGGAACTCGTCGCCCAGCGCCGCGCCGGTCGCGTCGAAGATCCGCGCATAGACGCCGTCCGCGCCGCCGTCCTGCAGGCTCGAGGCCCAGGCGATGACGAAGCCGCCGCCCGCCAGGCCGATCACCTCGGCCGCGTCCTGGGCGCCCAGCGCGTACTGGTTGACCTGGAAATCGGACACCGGGGCGCCCGCGGCGTCGAAGACCTGCGCGCGCACCTCGGCCCCGCTGTCGTCGGCGCGGTAGACCACCACGTGCCCGACCTCGGCCGCGCCGTCGGTGAAGACGGCGACGTCGTGGGCATACTGGGGACCGGTCGTCGTGCCGTTGGCCACCGTGACCGGCCCGACCGCAGCGCCGCCGGCGCCGACGGCGACCTTTGCCTGCAGCACCGCGTAGGACGACCCGTCGAAGGTCGAGGAGTTGTTCCACCAGGTGGCGATGAAGCCGCCGTCGGCGGTGGCGCTGGCGCGCACGTTGTAGGCGTTGCCGACCGAGCTGTCGTCGAGCAGGACCGAGGACCCGACCGGCGCGCCGGTGGAATCATAGACCTGCACCGCGATCTGGTTGGACGCGCGATAGGTCAGCGCCGCGAAGCCGCCGCCCGCGAGGGACACGATCTCCTGCGGGACCGAGGTGGTGGGCGCATCGGGGTCGAGCGTGAATTCGTCGCCGAGCGGGGCGCCCGAGGCGTCGAAGGCCTGGGCGCGGGCGACATACCCGACCTGCGGGTCATAGCTCGCCCAGGCGGTGATGATGTTCCCCGCCCCGAAGGTCCCGCCCACCGGGCCGTACTGGGTGCTCTCGTGGGTGGTGTTGATGGTGATGTCCGCGCCGCCCTCGAGGGCGCTGTCGATCTCGGGCGTCACGCGGATATCGATGCTCTGCGACGCGCCCGCATGGCCGTCGCTGTCGGTCACGTCGAGGCGCAGCGTGCGCAGCGCGCCCGGCGCGTCGGACGGGTTGGCGTAGCCGAGCGCGGAGATCACCGCCTCGACATCCTCGCGCCCCGCCGCCGCGTTGAAGGCGACGGTGAAGGGCGCGCCGTTCGCGCCCGAGGAGGTGATCGCGCCGACCGCGACGCCGTTCACCGACACGGTCCCGCCGGAAACCTGCACGTCGCCCGCGCCGACATCGCCGGTCACCAGGCCCATCTGATCCTGGCCGAGCCCGTCGGTCCCGACGAACTCGTCCACGTCGCGCGGGTCCTCGACGCTCAGCGTCACCGTGGCCCCGAGGAAGGTGACCGCGTCGGCGTCGGTGAAGGCGACCGCGCCGTCGGCGTCGATCCGCTGGAAGCCCGCCTGCACGTCCGCCTCGTCGAAGGTGGCGGCGTCCGAGAAGCCGAGCACCTCGGGGGCGGCGTCGGTGAAGAAATCGCCCGGCGCGCCGAACAGGCGCTGCTGGACCTGGTTCGCCTCGGTCCACACGACCGCGAGGCCGCCGCCGGTCGGCGCGACCAGCTCCACCGCGCCGTCGGCGGTGTTGGTCCCGTCATTGAGCTTCATGCCCCGGTCGAGCAGCCGCCCGTCGGCGCTCAGGACCTGCAGGTAGGCCTCGTTGCTCTGCTCCGAGCTGACGGCGATGCGGCCGTCGGCCAGCACCGCCACGTCGACCTGGCCCCCGGTCCCGGGCCCGCCCACGAAGATCTCGTCGGTGATCGGCGCGCCCGAGGCGTCGAAGATCCGCGCCATCGGCCCCGAGACGCCGTCCTCGCCCGGGCCGTTCCAGGCGATGACGAAGCCGCCCGCCGCGGTGACCGCGATGGCGGGGTATTCCTGGGTCCCGGCGAGGGTCTGGTTCACCGTGAAGCCCGCGCCCGAGGGGGTTCCGTCGGCCCCGATGATCTGCGCGCGGATGTCGTAGGAGGTGACGGAGCCCTCGGTCAGGTATTCCTCCCACACCGCGACCGTGACGCCCGAGGGCAGGGTCACGATGTCGGGGTAGTAGACGGCGCCGGTGCTGGGCAGCACCACCTCGTCGAGGCCCGCCGACAGCCCGTCGCGCGCCAGGGGCGCGCCCGAGGCGTCGAAGCGCTGCATCATGATGTCGGCGGCGTCATCCGCCCAGATCGCCCAGAACCCGCCATCGGGCAGCGCCGAGAGGTTCGGGTATTGCTGCGTCCCCGCGGTGGTGACGTTCATCTGCACCGGGCCCGAGACCAGCGCGCCCGCCGCGTCATAGGTGTTGACGTAGACGCCGTTGACGTCGGCGCCCGACCCGCCGCGCCAGGCCACGGCATAGCCGCCGCCGGCCAGGCCGATCACCGTCGGCTGGTAGTTGAGCGCGCCGTCGGCATCCGCGACCAGCGTCTCCGGCCCCGAGGGATAGCCCTCGGAGTCGAAGCGGCGCAGCTTCACTTCGCTGTCCTCGAGATAGACGGCGACCCAGCCGCCATCGGTCAGCGCCGCGGCGGTGGAGGCCCCCTGCGCCGCGCCCGCATCGGGCGCGATGTCCGCCGCCGGGGCCAGCGGCTGCAGCGCGTCGGGCTCCGCCGCGTCGGTCACGTTGACCGCCACGTCGACCGACCCGGACCAGCCGCCGTCGCCATCCGACAGATCGATGCTGTAGGTCCGCGCCGCCGAGGGCGCGTCCGAGGCGTTGGCATAGCCGAGCGCGGAGAGCAGCGCGCGCACGTTCTCGATCGTCGCGCCCGGCAGGAAGGTCAGCACCAGGTCCGCGCCCGCGGCGCCGTCCGACACGATGGTCGCGACGTCGGTCCCGTCCACGCGCACGGTGGACCCGGCGACGGTCACGCCGCCCACGGCGCGGATCAGCAGGCTGTCCTGGGTTTCGTCGTCGCCCGGCTCATAGGCGTCGATCCCGGCCTCGACCAGGTGGCGGCTGACGCGCAGGGTCCCGCCGTCGAAATCGGCGGAATCCGAGTCCGACACCGAGAATCCGAGCGGCAGCAGCGCCGCGCCCGCCTGGGCCTCGTCCTCGGTCAGGTCCAGCGTCTCGGACAGGCTGCTGAACACCGGCGCGGCCGAGCCGGTGGCGACGCCCACGAGGCGGAAGCTCAACCCGTCGCCCCAGGCGTCGCCCTCTTCCGTCGAGGTGGTGCCCCAGGCGGCCACGTAGCCGCCGCCCGCCAGGCCGACCAGCTCGACGCCGGTCTCGGTCCCGTCATTCTCGTTGAGCAGCCGCTGGGTGTCGCGGCGCGACCCGTCGGCGTTGAATTCCTGCACCCAGGCGCCCTGGACGTCGGTGATCCCGGTCTCGGGCTCGACGCCCCAGCCGCGGAAGGCCACCGCGAAGCCGCCATCGGCGAGCGCGGTCACCGACTGCACGAACTGGTTGTTGGCGACGGATTCCGGGACCCGGATCTCGTCCGTCTTCGGCGCGCCAGTGGAATCGAACACGCGCATGTAGACGCCGCCCGCCGACCCGTCGGCGCCGTCGTCGCCCCAGGCCGCGACGATGTCGCCATTGGCCAGGACGGCGAGCTGCGGCGAGGCCTGCTGGCCGAAGGTGGTCTGCGCCAGCTGGATCTCGGCGGTTTCGGCCGCGCCGGTCGCGTCATAGATCCGCATCTTGGCGGCATAGCCCGACCCGTCGCCCGAGGCGTCGTAATCGGTCCAGGCCACGGCGAAGCGGCCGGAATCGAGGCCGACCACGTCGGAGACGTTCTGGTCGCCGGTGGTCTGGGTGTTGACGATGGTCTCGCCCCCGACGGGCGAGCCGGCGGCGTTGTAGACCTGCATGGCGACGCCGTAGCGGTCGCCGTCGCCCGAGCCGCCGGAGGTCCAGGCCGACCAGGCGACCACGTAGCCGCCATTGCTCAGCGCCGTCACCTCGGGCTGGTACTGGGTGCTGGACCCGTTGGTCTCCACCACCTGGTTCTCGGCCACGACGGCGCCGGTGGAATCGTAGCGGGTCAGGCGGATGCTGGTGTTGCCCTCGGTCCAGGCCACGACCCAGCCGCCATCGGTCAGCCCCGCGACCTCGGCGTCGGCCGAGCTCAGGTCGACGTCGCGGACCATCACCTCGGGGCCCGTGGGCACGCCGTCGGCGTCGAAGCGGCGCATGGCGACGCCGGTGCCGCCGCTGTCGGGATCCGCCGCGGTCCAGACCGCCACGAAGCCGCCATCGGCCAGGTCGCTCATCGCCACGTCGTTCTGGTGGTCCGAGGTGACGGCGTTGAGGCGCTTCTCCTCGGTGGTGAACGCCGCCGCCTCGTCCGAGCGGGTGACGGTCACGTCGATGCGCAGCGGGTCCATGCCGCCGCCGTCGCCGTCCTCGAAGGTCAGCTGCAGCGGGATGGCCACGTCGGGATCGTCCGAGGCGGTGCCGAAGCCCAGGTGCTCGACCAGGATCTCCACCGCCGCGGCGTCGGCGGCGGCGTTGAGGTCCACCACCAGCGGCGCGCCGCCGGTCCCGTCCGAGGAGAGCGTGCCGACCTCGACCCCCATCACCCGCACCGAGGCGCCGACCACGGTCACCGCGCCGCCGGTCACGAAGCCGAAGATGTCCTGCCCGGTCGCGTCCACCGGCAGGAAGCCGTCATTCGACAGCTCGTAGGTCAGGCGCGACAGCATCAGGCGGCCGCCGTCGAAATCGGCGGAATCGAGGTCCGACACCGCCGCGGCGCCGTCGGCGTCGAGGCGCACGAGGCCCGCCTTCAGGTCCGCTTCCGCCAGGGTGACGGCGGTGGAGAGGGCCTCGATCTCGGGCGAGGCGGGGAAGTCGCGGGTCGCGCCCGGATCGCCGACCAGGCGCGAGAGGACGGACCAGCTGTCGGCATCCCCGGCCTCGTTCCCCGAGCCGGAGACGTAGACCGCCACCACGTCGCCGGTGGCGAGGCCCGCGACGTCATAGGAATACTGGTCGCCGTTGGTCGATTCGTTGATCAGCGTCTCGGGGCCCGTGGGCACGCCGTCGGCGTCGAAGGCGCGGCCGAAGACGCCGCGCGAATAATAGCCGTCGGTCAGGTCGGCGGCGCTGTTGTTGTAGTGGATCGAGGTCCAGGTCATGTAGAAGCCGCCATCGGCGGTGGCCTCGACGGCGACGTTGTTCTGGGTGTTGAAGATGGTCTGCGGGGCGGTCAACTCGCCCGTCACCGGGGTCCCGTCGGCCTCGTAGACGCGGTACATCGCGCCGTGACCCTCTCCGTCCGCGCTCCCGGTATCGCGCCAGGCGACGACGAAGCGTCCGCCCGCCAGGCCCGCGACCTGCGCGTCGTCCTGGTCCGCGCCGGTGGAGACGTTGACCTGGAAGTCCGTCGCAAGCGGCGTCCCCGAGGCGTCGAAGATGCGCCCGCGCACGGAATCGCCCGACCCGTCGCGGCTTTCGTTATCGGTCCAGATCGCGACATAGCCGCCGCCCGGCAGGGTGGCGGAGGGCGCGAGGGACGCGAGGGTCACGTCGCCCTCGGTCTGGTAGGCGAGGTTCTCGCCGGTCACGTTGGCGGGGAAGCCCGCGCCCGCGACGGAGCCGTCGGGGTTGAAATGGCGCAGGTAGAAGTCCTGGAAATAGCCGACGGTGGTGGCGCCGTTCGCCATCCAGCCCACCACGAAGCCGCCGCCGGGCAGGTCGGTCACGGTCGGGGCGCGGTCGTCATAGGTGGCGCCGTCCGACACCTCGACCGAGGCGCCCAGCGCGGTTCCGTCGGCGGCGAACTTGCGCGCGTAGACGTCGTCGCGGGCGCCCGCATCGGTCTGCCACACGACGACGAAGCCGCCGTCATCGGTGGCGGCGACCGCGGGGGCGGTCTGACCGCCCACGGCGGCGTCGTTGACCAGGAATTCCGGCCCGACCGGTTCGCCGAGATCGGTGTAGAGGCGCGCGGCGATGCCCTCGCCGTCGCCATCCTTGTTCGGGGTCTGCCAGACGACGACATAGCCGCCCCCGGCCAGCGCCGTGACCTGGGGATAGTTCTGCCCCCCGGCGGTGATGACGTTGACCAGTTGCTCGGACGAGACCGGGATGTTCATGGCGAAGGCCCCCTAGAATTCATGTCGCCGCCGGCGCAGCCCCGTGCGCCTTGCGGTTTAGAAACCATCCGGCCGAATGCGTATCTTAAAATAACCGGGCGCATCCCGGCCGGATCCTGTGTATCGGCGCAGGGTACCGCCGATGCCGCGCAGCTCACAGGATTTTTTGAAGAAAGGAGCGCCGCGAGTCGCCTGGATACATGCGCGAACGTGACGCCCGCCCCTCGGAATTAAGTCAAAAATGCGGCGGACACGGATTGTTAGCGAGTATTTACTTGCGGAATCTTTCAATATGCGCCCGCGCCGCGCGTTAAAGCTCCGTAAATCGCCATTAAGACTGCAGTCATATCCTCGCCCCCGGCGCCACGGACCCCAAGAACATTGAAGGCTGAATTCATCTTGTGGGCGCCGCGTGACGCCGCGCGCAATAGATCTGCGGGAGCGGCGCCAATTGTCCGCCCGCACCCGGGATGGCGCTTCCGCCGCGACTGCCGCCGCGCAAGGAAAGACGCGCCGCCGCCGGGAGCCTGGAGGGTCGAACACGAGAACGGGCGCGGAATAGACCCTCCGCGCCCGTCTGTTTTCTGGTGCATTTGGGAACCGCCCGCCCGCGAGGGCGCCCGCGCCCGGGGCCGCCCGGGGCCGCCTCACTCCATCGACAGGATGAGATTTCGCACCACGGGATAGATCTCGTTCTGCCAGCGCTTGCCCGAGAACACGCCGTAATGGCCGACATTCGCCTGCAGGTGGTGACGCTTCAGGTGCGGGCGCAGCGACCGGCACAGCTCGTGCGCCGCGGCGGTCTGGCCGAGCGCGCAGATGTCGTCGCGCCCGCCCTCGACCGTCAGAAGCGCGGTGCGGGTGATCGCGGCCGGATCCACCTTGCGGCCCTTGTACATGAAGTCCCCGGTGGCGAGCTGGGCGCGCTGGAACACCCGGTCGATGGTCTCGACATAGAACTCCTCGGGCAGGTCGAGGACGGCGAAATACTCGTCGTAGAAGTCCTTGAGCTTCTTCGCTTCCTCGTCCTTCCCGGCGGCCATCAGGTCGTACATCTTCTGGTGCGCGGCCTTGTGGCGCTCCATGTTCATCGCCATGAAGCTGATCAGCTGCACGAAGCCGGGATAGACCCGCCGCCCGCGGCCCTTCCAGCGCCAGGGCACGGTGCCGATCACCTGGGTTTCGAACCAGCGCAGCGGCTTTTCGTTGGCGAGGTCGTTCACCGCGGTCGGGCTTTCGCGCACGTCGATCGGCCCGGCCATCAGCGTCATGGTGCGCGGGGTGCAGGGGTGGCGGTCCTCGGACATGATCGACACGGCCGCCAGCGCCTGCACGCAGGGCTGGCACACGGCGACGACATGGCCGCCGGGGCCGATCTCCTCGAGGAAGCGAATCAGGTACTCGATATATTCATCGACCCCGAAGCGCCCGTCCGACAGCGGCACGTCCCGGGCGTTCTTCCAGTCGGTGATGTAGACGTCGTGATCTTCCAGCAGCTTCTCGACCGTGCCGCGCAGCAGGGTGGCGAAATGGCCGGACAGGGGCGCGACGACCAGCACCTTGGGCTGGGAGGGCTCGCCTTCCTTCACGAAGCGCAGCAGGTTTCCGAAGGGCAGGTCCAGCGCGACCTCCTCGGTCACCCGGGTGCGGTGATTGCCCACCGGAACGCTGGGAATGGCGAAGTCGGGCCGCGAATGGCTCAGCTCGAACCGGGACAGCATTTCGAGCGCGGCCATGGAGCGCGAGCCCGCCTCGCGCCCGAACCCCCATGCCCCGACCCCGCCCATGGCCATCGCCATTTTCGCCCAACGGCGCATCGGGGCGATCATGTCGTCCTGGAACTGGTAAGTCTGGTAGAGCATTGGGGCCGCCTCCGGATGCCGCAGGTGTGCGGATGCGAAAAAGCTAGCGCAGCGCGGCGGACGGCGCGAGAGTGTATTTGACGCGCCGCGGCGCAATCGCTGCAGCGCCGCATTCGCCCGGGCAGGCCCGGCGCGACGCGGACCCCCCGCGCGGCCCAGGCCGCGCCCGTCCGCGCAGGCGCCCCCGGAAAGACCCAAGGCAGGGAGCCCACGAGATGTCCAAGGCCACGCTGACGCTGTCGTCGAAGAACTATTCCTCCTGGTCGCTGCGCGGCTGGCTGATCTGCAAGATGGCCGGGCTCGAGTTCGACGAGGTCCCGGTGGACATGGACGACCCGGACCACCGGCAGGAGCTGCTGCTCCTCAACCCCTCGGTCCGCGTGCCGCGGCTCGAGGATGGCGAGGTCTCGGTCTGGGACACGCTGGCCATCGCCGAATATCTCGAGGAAAAGTTCCCCGACGCGGGGCTTCTGCCCAAGGACCCGGTGCGCCGCGCCCATTGCCGCGCGGTCTGCGGAGAGATGCATTCGGGCTTCCAGAACCTGCGCTCGGCGCTGCCGATGAACCTCAAGGCCCGGCACGAGAGCTTCAAGATCTTCTCGGGCGCCCGCCCGGACGTGGAGCGGATCAAGGAGATCTGGACCGAGTGCCTGGACGGTCACGGCGCGGCCTATGGCGGCCCGTTCCTTTATGGCCGGCTGACCATCGCCGACGCGATGTACGCGCCGGTCTGCACCCGGTTCCGCACCTATGCGGTGGAGCTGCCGCCCAAGCTCCAGGCCTATTGCGACGCGATCTTCGAATGGGACCTGATGAAGGAATGGACCGCGGGCGCGAAGGCCGAACCGGACGAGATCATCGAGCTCGAAGTCGAGTTCTGAGGCCGCGGGCCGGGACGGAAAAGGGAGGCTGCGGCCCCCCTTCTTCGTTCAGCTGCGCGCGCTGATCAGCGTCGCGGGCCCGCCCGTGGCGGCGTCCACCGGCGGGTGGTGGCGCGGGCCGTCGGCCACGTCGATCATCGCCTTCTCGGCGTCGCTGAGCTGGTTGGGCAGGTCGTTCCCGTCCTCGTCCACCCGGTGGATCCAGACCTTGAACGCGGCCAGCGGGCCGGGGCCGAAGATATGCGCCAGCGGCACGTCGGCGGCGTCGCGGCCGACGCCCATCAGCACCCGCCCGCGGCGGCGGTCATTGGTGCGCGGATCGAAGGTGCGCCAGGCGCCGTCGAGCCAGACCTCCATCCACGCCGCGAGGTCCATCTCGGCATAGGGCGGCTCGAGGCCGATATCCGAGATGTAGCCGGTGCAGTAGCGCGCCGGGATGTTCATGCAGCGGCACAGCGCGACGGCGAGATGGGCGTAGTCGCGGCACACGCCCTTGCGCTCGGCGAAGGCCTCGGCCGCGGTGCGGGTGGCGCGGGCCTGCATGTAGTCGAAAGCGACGTGGTTGTGGACGAAATCGCAGATCGCCTGCACCCGGCCCCAGCCCGGCTCGACCTCGGCGAACAGCCGCCAGGCGTCCTGCATCAGCAGTTCCGTCTCGCAGTAGCGGCTGCCGATCAGGAAGGGCAGCACGTGCTCGGGCAGACCCTCGATCGGGTGCTCCTGCGCGTCGGGCAGCACGGGATCGAGGCGGCCGTCATCCTGCATCATCGCGTCGACCCGCATGGTGAAGCGCCCGGCGGGGGCGGTCAGGCGGGTGCAGCGGTTGCCGAAGCTGTCGAAATAGGCCTGCACCGGGACCGGCGGATCGGCCTGCAGCAGGTCCGGGGTCTCCAGCGCGCCGGCGCGTTCGGGGCGGACATGCAGCATGGCGACCATCGGGGTGGGGACGGCGAAGTCATAGGCCATTTCGACGCCGAGGCGGATGCGCATGGGTCTCTCCTGTCCGTTGAAGCGTGGGCCGCGCAAGGGGCGGCGAGGCCCCGCGCGGCGGTTCCCGCCCTCCCCTGACGGAAACGGCGCGCGGATGACAGGCAAATTTTACGATACCCGCCTTGCAACATGCGGGATGGCGCCGCGGGTCAGGCCGCGATCCCGCCTGTCGGGCAGGACCGCGCCGGGCCGCGCCGGATCGGGGCGGGCCGGCGCGGGCCGGGGCGGGAGGTCAGGCCGCCGCCTCCGCCCCCAGCGCCTGCATCGCCTCGGCCGCGATGGTCACGGACCGCTTGCGCGCCTCCGCGTCATGGATGGCCGAGGCGAAGATCACCTCGTCCGGCCGGTAAGCGTCGATGATCGCGGCGAGGTCCCGGCGCACCGTCTCGGGCCCGCCCACCGCGGCGACGCCGAGCGCGTGGTTCACCGCCCCCAGCACCTGCCCGGGCAGCACCGCCTCGATGTCCTCGACCGGGCGGGGCAGCTTGCCCGGGCGCCCCAGCCGCAGGTTGGCGAAAGCCTGCTGCGAGGAGGTGCGCAGATACATCCCCTCGGCATCGTCCGCCCCGGCGAAGACGTTGATCGCCATCATGAAATGGGGCTCCTGCAGCTGCTCGGACGGCTGGAACGTGTCGCGGTAGATCTGCGCCGCGTGGCCCAGCGCGTCGGGCGCGAAATGCGACGCGAAGGCGTAGGGCAGCCCCATCGCGGCGGCGAACTGCGCGCCGTACAGGGACGAGCCGAGGATCCAGATCGGCACGTTGGTCCCCTGCCCCGGCACCGCCTGCACATGCGCGCGCGGATCGGCGGGGCCGAGGAAGCGCATCAGCTCGGCCACGTCGCCGGGGAAATCATCGGCCCGGTCCTGGCGGCGGCGCAGCGCGCGCATGGTCATCCCGTCCGAGCCCGGCGCCCGCCCCAGCCCGAGGTCGATCCGCCCCGGGTGCAGCGATTCGAGGGTCCCGAACTGCTCCGCCACCACCAGCGGCGCGTGGTTCGGCAGCATCACGCCCCCCGCGCCCACGCGGATCGTCTTCGTCGCCGCCGCCACGTTGGCGATGCAGACCGCCGTGGCGGCCGAGGCGATTCCCGGCATCGAGTGGTGCTCGGCCAGCCAGAACCGGCGATAGCCGCAGCCCTCGGCATGGCGCGCCAGGTCGGCCGAGGCGTGCAGCGCCTCGCCCGCCTCGCGTCCCTCGGGGATCGGGGCGAGGTCGAGAATGGAATAGGGGATCATCGCGGCCTCCGGTCGTTGCGCCCAGACGAATGTAAGGCCGCCTTACGGGAATTGCGAGGGGTCAGCCCGCCCCGTGGGCCGGGGCTTCGCCGGACAGAAGCTCGTCCATGAACAGCGACAGCAGCTGCGCGCGCCCGCCGACGCCCGCCTTGGCATAGACCTTGGCGCTCTGCGCCCGGACCGTGCCGGGGGCGGCGCCGCGGATCTCGGCGATCTCCTTGTTCTCGAAGCCCTTGAGGATCATCAGCGCCACGTCGCGCTCCGACGGGGTCAGGCCCCAGTCGTCGAAGAACCCCTCGATCACCTCGCCCATCCGGCCGCGGGCGGCGCGCAGGCCGGCGTCCATCTCCTGCATCCGGGCCAGCATCCGGCGCAGCTCCAGCATCAGGAACACCATGCCGCCGATCAGCGCCAGCGAGGCCGCGGCCTCCAGCGTCATGTGCAGGTGGTCGAGGTGGTCGCCTTCGCCGAGGTCGATGATCACGTCGGCGATGAAGAACAGCGCGCACAGGCCCTGCACCATGATGATGGCGGCGAGCGTCGCCGCCCGCCGCTCGGCCGTGAAGAAGGCCGCCCAGGCCCGGATGACGCGGGCCTCGATCATTCCACCCGCGCCCCGTCCGGGATGCGGCGGCGGCCCCTGGTCATCGGCGCGCCGGGGGTGTCGCCGCTGAGCAGCGCGTCGAGCAGCACGCCGCCGAGATGCAGCACGATCGAGGCGATGAGCCAGCCGAAGATCGCCTCGTGCAGCTCCTCCACCCATTCCATTCCGAAGAACTGGATCGTGCCCATCATGTACCCCGTCGCCGCCAGTCCGCCGATGCAGGCCCACAGGTTCCAGACCATCAGCGCGCCGATCGGATTGTGCGACAGGTGCACGGTTTTCTCGCCGCGGAGCAATTCCGCCCCGTGACGCAGGGCCGCCCGCGGGTTGGGCAGGAAAGACCGGAGCCGCGCCGGTTTCGAGCCGATCAGCCCCCAGGCCATGCGGGTGACCACGACGCCAAGGGCGATCCAGCCGACATATTCGTGGATCCTGCTCTCCTCCTCCAGCACGACGGCGTTGAGCAGGATGGCGGTGACGAGGGTCCAGTGGAGCAGGCGCACCAGCGGATCCCAGGCGCGGACGGACCGGGCGCCTTCGCGCCCGGTCTCCATATTCTCGGCGGCGGTCACTTGCGCTTGACCTTGGTCACGGCGCCGGTGGCGGTCGAGACGTAGATCTCGCCCATCTTGCCGTCCTTGACGAAATAGACCTCGATCTTGCCGTCCTCCATCTCGCTCTTGCGGACCTCCGCGCCCTGCGCGGCGAGCCAGCCGGTCACGTCCTGCATGGTCGCGCCGGCCTGGGCGCCGACCTGGATGGCGCCGAAATCGCCCGGGGCGGCGGTCTCGGAGGCCGCCGCGGGAACGGCGAGGACGAGGGCGAAGGCGGCGGGGATGAATTTGCGCATGGTGCGTCTCCTTTGCGAGAGGGGGCGGGCCGCCGCCCAGGGTGTGCTTGGGGGAACAGGCGGCGGCCCGGTGCGACGCGGCCGGGGATCGGCCCGCCGCTGGCCATGACTTGCCCCTTCCGGACCGCCCGAACCATTGCCGCGGGGCGTAAATCGGCCCCGTAAGCGCGCGCTTACGATTGAATTCACTGGTTTTTTCTCCGCCCCGCGGGCCCGCGCCGCCGCGCGCCCCGCCGCCCCTTGCGCCCGGCCCGCGCATCGCCATGCTGCGTGGGGGCCGCGCCGGCGGTCCCCGCCGCCGTTCAGCCGTCCCCTCCCTGCCTGCCGGAGCCGTCCCATGTCCCTCTCCGCCGCCGACTTCCCCACGACCGGCCCGCGCGTCCTGGTCGACGCCGACGCCTGCCCGGTGAAGGAGGAGGTGCAGAAGGTGTGCTTCCGCCTGAAGATCCCGATGATCTTCATCGCCAACGGCTATCTGCGGCTGCCGCAGCACCCGCTGGTGGCGCTAGAGGTCGTGGGGTCGGGCTTCGACGCCGCCGACGACCGGGTGGTCGAACGCTGCGCGACGGGGCCGGGCGCGGTGGCGATCACCCAGGACATTCTGCTGGCGGACCGGTGTCTGAAAGAAGGGGCGGCCGCGGTGCTCTCGCCCAAGGGGGTTCCCTTCACCGAGGGCTCCATCGGCGGCGCCGTCGCCACCCGCGCGATCATGGAGGACCTGCGCGCCGGGGCCGGGGTCGCGGCCGAGGGGATGAAGGGCCAGGCGCCGTTCTCGAACCGCGACCGCGCGCAGTTCCTGCAGGCCCTCGACACCGCGCTGCAGAAGGTCCGCCGCGGCCGCTGAGCGCCGCGCGCTTCGAACGCCGGGGGCCGCGCCGCGCGGGGCCCGTGCGCCGGTCGCGCCCCCCTGCCACTACCCCCTGCCACTGCCCCCCGCCACGGCCCCCGGCCCTGCCCCCGGCCCGCCCCCGGGGCGGGGGGTCAGAGCGCGGCGGCGGCCGCCGCCTTCTGGCCCTCGAGCGCCTTGAAGCAGCGGCCCAGCACCGAGGCGATGTCGAGGACCATCACGCTGCCCGCCGTCGGGCTCTGGATGCAGCCGCTCACGTCCTCGGCCATGACCTTCGATTCCTTCTGCTGCCCGAAGGATTTCAGCTCGGCCACCTTGCCGTCGAGGGTGGTGACGATCTCGTCCACCGAATCCACGGTGATGCCGTACTTGCGGTCCTCGTGCCGGAAGATCAGCACCCGCCCGCGCCTCTCGCTCCTCGACGCCGGCAGGCCGTAGAGCTTGCGCAGGTTGATCAGGGTGATCAGCTCCTCGCGCAGGCTGATGATCCCGTCCACGAACTCGATGGTATAGGGCGGGTGCAGCAGCGTGTCGGGATAGGGGATCACCTCGCAGACATCCGCGGTCTCCAGCGCGAAGCGCCGCTCGAAGGTGAAGACGATGAAGGTGCGCCGCGTGTGGGCCTGCACCTCCTTCTCCTTCTTCTTCGCCAGCGCGTTGGCGGCATGTTCGGAGGCGTGGAATTCGCGGCAGCGCCGGGCGGTGTCGGCCAGGATCGGGTCGTGGCGCAGCGCGTCGTGGTCGAGCAGTATGACGATCTCGTTCTCCTTGCTCAGCAGGCAGCCGCTGACCACGTCTTCGCGCGGCAGGGCGAGCTTGCTGAACTTCAGGATTTCGTCGCGGAAGAACGAGATGATGCTGTTGACCGAGTAGATCAGCAGGCCGATGACGCCGCCGTCGGTCTCCACCACCAGCATCTTGCGCCGGACCGGCATCTCCTGGCTCTTGCCCAGCGCGGCGTCGTCGCCCATGAAGTTGCGGAAATCCGCGACCGGGATGATGGTGCCGCGCAGGTTCACCACCCCCACGAAGCAGTCGTGGACGAGGACCGAGCTCATGATCTGCGGCGCTTCGAGCACCTCGCGCACGAAGCGCAGGTCCATGGCGCAGGTGGTGTGCCCGAACTGGAACGAGATGCCGCTGTAACGCGGCCCGCGGGTCGACGCGGTCTCCGCGCGGCGCCTGGAGAGGGTGTCGCCGACCGGGACGCGCTCGAGGTTCAGGATCTCGTACGGGTCGAGGATCTGGACGATCCGCTCGCCGTTCTCGAGCTTCAGCAGCCCCTCGACCACCACGTCCTTGGGCTTGCCCGCCCGCGGCCGGAAATCGACCCGCGCGGCGTGCTGGGCGTTCAGCACCTCGCCGGTATGGTCGAACATCAGCCCGACGCAGAGGTCGCCATCCTCGATGATCGCGACCTTGCCCTCGCCCGCCTCGCGCGGGGGGCGTTCCAGCAGGCGGCGCAGGTCGACAACGGGGATGATCGCGCCGCGCAGGTTGAACAGGCCCAGCATGAAGGGCGGCGAGAGAGGCATGGCCGAGATCGTCTCCGGCTCGTTCACCACCTCGCGGACCACGCCGACGCGCAGCGCGAATTCCGACCCGTCGAGCCAGAAGGACCCGAAGATCGACGCCGACGCCTCGGGGACCGGGGCGGGAACCGGCGCGTCGGCGGGGGCGGCCCCGGCCCCCGGGTCATCCGGGGGCGGCGCGGCGCCCCCGGGGGCGGCGGGCCCTCCCGCCTCTCCCGGCGTCAGGGTCATGGCTTCGCTCCGATGCGGGGGATCACGGCGACGTCGAAGGCGCCGGTGGTGCAGTCGATGGTCACCTTGCGCCCGAGCACGCCGCCCGTGTCCTCGTGGATGTTGCGGACCCCGAGCTTGCGCACGGCCCGGTAGGCGCTGCCCGAGTTGATGGAGCCGACCAGGCGGCTGGGATCGGTGTCGACCGGCATGGTCATGTTGGCGCCGCCGACCACGATCGCCTTCACCTTGCGCAGTTCCTCGGGACCGATCTTCATCAGCGCGACGAGCGAGCGGACCGCCTCGTCGACGTGACGCCCGGTGATCTCGGTGGATTCCTTGCCGGAATTGGACAGCAGGCAATGCGCGAGCCCGTAGATCCCGCGGGCGGGATCGAGGAAGCCGAGCCCGATGCAGGACCCCAGGATCGCGGTCAGCACCTGCCCTTCCCGGCCCACCTTCACCTCGCCGATCTGCACGTGCAGCTTGGTCGCCACGCTCATGCTCCCCCCCCCGGGACGCGAAGAACCGGCCGATAGATGATCGGCTCGACCTGTTCGAACCCGGTGTCGATATGCTTGAGCGTCTCGGATTCGCCGATGAACAGCACTCCCTCGGGGTGGATCACCCGGCGCACGTGGCGCAGGATCGCCTCCTGGTCGGCGGCGCTGAAATAGATCAGCACGTTGCGCAGGAAGACCGCGTCGAACTGCGGCGCGTTGGACAGCGGCTGCAGCAGGTTGTGCTGGCGGAACCGGATGCGCTTCGCGATCTCGGGCGCGACGGTCCAGCCCGCCTCCTCCGAGCCGCGCATGTGCCGCCCGAACAGCTCCGGCTGCTCGGCCAGGAACCGCGCGGTGGCGCGCCCCTGGTAGCGCCCGGCCTTCGCCGCCTCCAGCACCCGGGTGGAAATGTCGGTGCCGAGCACGGCGTAGTCGAACCCGGCGGTCTTGGCGCGCACCTCCTCGAGGAAGACGGCCGCGGTATGCGCCTCCTCTCCCGTCGAGGCGGCGGCGGACCAGACCCGCAACGGGCGGCCCTTCGCGCGCGCCGCGCCTGCGGGCAGGAACACGTCCCGGAAATGCGCCCAGACCCGCGGGGTGCGGTAGAAATAGGTCTCGTTCGTGGTGACGCGGTCGGTCAGCTCCTGCATCTCGACCGGGTCCTGCGCGACCCGGGCCGCGTAGGACTTGTAGTCGTCGAGGCCCAGCGCCCGCAGCCGCGGCCGCAGGCGCGTGACCAGCATCGAGCGGCGCGAGTCGCCGATGCTGATCCCGGTCTGCGCGTAGACGATGGACCGGAGCTTCGCGAACTCGGCGTCCGTCATGGACTTGGACAGGTCCACGGGCACGAATTCGGGCCGGGGGGTGGGGCGGGCCGCGTCGGTCACGCGTCGAGCTTCGCGATTTCGACGGTCAGCTCCTGCGCGCCGCCGCTCAGCCCGTCGGTGGCCGCGGCGATGGTGTCGGACGCCACCACGGCCTGCTCGGTCGCGTCGACGATGGCCTGGATCGCCTCGGCCACGTCGCGGGCCGCGGTCTGCTGCTCATTCGCCGCGACCGAGATCTGGGTGATCGATTCGGTGGTGTCCTCGATCCCCGCCAGGATGCGCGAGAACGCCTCGCCCGCGCCGCGCGACACCTCGCTGCCCTGCGCGACCCGTTTGACGGTCTGGGTGATCAGCTTGGAGATCTCCTCGGTCGCCTGGCTGGACCGTTCGGCCAGCTTGCGCACCTCGTCCGCGACCACCGAGAAGCCGAGCCCGTGCTCGCCCGCCCGCGCGGCCTCGATCGCCGCGTTGAAGGCCAGCAGGTTGGTCTGGTCGGCGATCTTGTTGATCACCTTCACGATCTCGCTGATCTCCTCGGACGAGGCGTTGATCAGGTCCATCGCCTCGATCGACCGGTCGATGGCCTTGGCCCCGAGATCGGCCTCGTGGCGGGTGCGCTTGGCGACCTCGTCCGCCATGCCGGTGTTCTGCGCGATGGAGTCGATGGAGGCGCTCAGCTCCTCGACCGCGGCGTTGATCTCCTCGGTCGTGCAGCCGAGCGACTGCGCGCCCGAGGCCACGTTCTGGGCCTGGGCCGAGATGTCGGCGGACTGGCGGCGGAAATCGTCGGCGATGCGGGCGACATTCGCCTCCACCGCCTTCTGCCCGGTGATGTCGGTTGCGTATTTCACCACCTTGAACGGCTTGCCCTTGGCGTCGAAGATGGGGTTGTAGGAGGCGCTGATCCACACCTCCTTGCCGCCCTTGCCGATGCGCTTGTACTGCGCGGCGGCGAATTCGCCCGCGGCGAGATCGGCCCAGAACCGCTTGTACTCGGCGCTGTGGACGAAGTCCGGCTCGCAGAACATCCGGTGATGCTTGCCGCGGATCTCCTCCAGCGCGTAGCCGGTGACGGCGAGGAAGTTGTCGTTCGCCGTGATGATGGCGCCGTCGAGCTCGAACTCGATCACCGCCTGCGCGCGGCTGATCGCGGCCATCTTGCCGTCCTGCTCGGCGATGCGCTGCTTCTCCTCGGTGATGTCGGTGGCGAATTTCACCACCTTGAACGCCTTGCCCGACGCGTCGAGGATCGGGTTGTAGGAGGCGTTGATCCACACCTCCTTGCCGTTCTTGCCGAAGCGCTGGTATTCGCCGGTGGCGAAGCGCCCCTCGGACAGGTCTTCCCAGAACGCGCGATAGGCGCCGCTGGCGGCGTATTCGGGGTCGCAGAAGATGCGGTGCTGGCGGCCGCGGATCTCGTCCAGCGTGTAGCCCATGGTGTCGAGGAAATTCTGGTTGGCCCCCAGGATCGTGCCCTTGAGGTCGAACTCGATCACCGCCTGCGCCCGGTCGAGCGCGGCGAGCACGCCGGCGTTCACCCGCTCCTGGGTCACGTCGGCCCATTCGAGGATGTTGCCGACATAGGCCCCGTCCTCGTCGAAGATCCCGCCGACATTGAGCGCGAATTTCAGCTCGCCCACCGAGATGTCGGTGCGCACCGGCAGGCGCGACGGGTCGGCCAGCATCTTGCGCTGGTGGGCGGGGTTCTTGTGGAACTGGTCGATATTGGTCCCGACGATCTTGCCGGGGTCGAAGGACGGCCAGATCTTGGCGAATTCAGTGGCGTAGTCCGCCAGCAACCGCCGCGTGGCCGCGTTCACCTCCTGCACCACGAAGTCGCGGTCGATGGTCATCATCGCGACCGTCGAATTCTCGAACCCCGTCATCTTGCGCAGGGCGACCTGGTGCGCCTGCTTCTGCGCGGTGACGTCGGTGGCGAATTTCACCACCTTCACCGGCTTGCCCGCGGCATCCATCACCGGGGTGTAGGAGGCGTTGATCCACACCTCGCGCCCGTTCTTGCCGATGCGGCGGGATTCCCCGGCCACGGGCTGGCCCATGGCGAGCCGGGTCCACATGTCCTTGTAGTCGTCCGACGCGACCAGCGCGGGGTCGCAGAACATCCGGTGACGGCGGCCGGCGACCTCCTCCGGCGCATAGCCCATGGCCCGGAGGAAATTGTCGTTGGCCGACAGGATGTTGCCCTGAAGGTCGAACTCGATCACCGCCTGGACGCGGTTCAGCGCGTCCATCACGGCCCCGGTCGTCGCGTCGGCCCCGTAGGCGTCGTCGTCGGCGGCGTCTGCGGCGGCGTCTGCGGCGGCCCCGGTCTTCGCGGCCGTATTCGGTGTGGCGTTCATCGCTCGGTCCCAACCTCGATAATCCCGGGGGCATCATCGGGGCGGGAATCTAAGACGCGGTTACCATGGCGCCCGGCGCGGGCGGCCGGGGGCGGCCGCCACGGCGGAATCAGGGTTAACATGGCCATGAAAACGCGGCGGGGGGGGGGGGGGGGGGGGGGGGGGGGGGGGGGGGGGGGGGGGGGGGGGGGGGGGGGGGGGGGGGGGGGGG
>NZ_JBOCEF010000005.1:126309-149918 GCF_050586345.1 Rhodovulum sp. DZ06 | reverse complement strand
CCCCCCCCCCCCCCCCCCCCCCCCCCCCCCCCCCCCCCCCCCCCCCCCCCCCCCCCCCCCCCCCCCCCCCCCCAGTCCCGCAAGGGCCCATGCGTCCCTGACGCCCTTCCAAGACGCCCCGGCCCGCACTACCCTTTTAATCGCCCCCCTCCTGCCGGGGCCGACCAGAGGGGCCATGTCCGAATCGCTCGACTTCCGCATCACGCCGACCCTGCTCTTGCGGGCCTATGCCGCCGGGGTGTTCCCGATGGCGCAGTCCGCGGATGCCGAGGACATCTTCTGGGTCGACCCGAAGCGGCGCGGGGTCCTGCCGCTCGACGCCTTCCACGTTCCGAAATCGCTGAAGAAGCGCATCCGCAAGGGCGGCTTCTTCGTCACCTGCAACCGCGACTTCAAGGGCGTGCTCGACGGCTGCGCGGGGCGGGAGGAGACCTGGATCAACCCCGAGATCGCGCAGCTCTACACCGACCTCAACGCCGCCGGGCGTGCGCAGTCGATCGAGGTGTGGATGGACGGGGTGCTGGCTGGGGGGCTCTACGGCGTCTCGCTCGGCTCGGCCTGGTTCGGGGAAAGCATGTTCTCCCGCCGTCCCGACGCCTCGAAGATCGCGCTGGTCTGGCTGGTGGCGCGCCTGCGCCACGGGGGCTACACCCTGCTCGACACCCAGTTCGTCACCGGGCACCTGGGGCGGTTCGGCGCGACCGAGATCGACCGCGCCGATTATCACCAGCAGCTCGAGGACGCGCTTCAGCGCGAGGCGGATTTCTTCGCGTTGTCCGAGGGGGCCCCGGCCGAGCGGGTGCTGCAGCTGAGCACCCAGACGTCGTAACGCTGGTGATCGAGCGCCGAGAGCGACGGCGCCGAGGCCACCATCCACCCGTCGAAGCGCGGGGCGTCCTCGCGCATGTCGGTGATCCGCAGCCAGGCATAGGCGTCCGGCGGCAGCTCGGGCGGCTGCGCGCGGCAGGCGGCGAGCTCGATGCGCAGCCGCGCGCGCTCCACCACCTCGCCCACGGGCACGTCGAAACTCTCCACGTCGCCGCTCATCTTGTCGAGGAGCCGCAGCCGGGCCGAGACCCCGGCCACGGTGTGCGATTCGGGGCGGGTGTAGGTGGGGTCGGTCCAGGTGTTGGGCGCCGCCTCCATCCCCTCGGGCGGCGGGGGCGCAAGGCGGAACAGGCTGCGCGCCTCGCCCGGGGCCGGGGCGGGTTCGGCGTCCGGGTCGAACTGCTCGAGCCCGCCGCCCGCCGCGCCGCCGCGCGGGACCTGGTCCTGCCGCGGCTGGGTCAGGTCGCGCACGATCTGCGCCTCGGCCGCCGGCGCCGCCGCCAGCAGCGCGAGAAGAACGAGCCCCGCGCGCATCATGCAGGCGCGCCCAGCACGGCCGAGAACCGCAGCCGCACGTAATCCACCGACCAGTTCCCCGCGAGGTCCTGCAAGGAGGGCGCGCAGAGGCGCACCGCATCGGCCCTGGCCGCCGCGCGTTCGCCTTCCGGCAGCGCCGCGAGGATCGGCGGCGCGAAGGTGTCGAGCCAGCCCGCCAGCCCCGCCGGGACCGGCGTCGGGCGGGGGATCAGCTCCATCGAGCGCACGTCGAAGCCCGCATCCACCAGGCGCGCGCGCTGCTCCTCCGGCGTCGGGAAGGACCAGATCGACCGCAGGTCGTAGGACGCGCCGCGCTTCTCCATCGCCGCCTGCAGGGCCACGGCGACGGCGGCG
This sequence comes from Rhodovulum sp. DZ06, assembly GCF_050586345.1. NCBI lineage: Bacteria > Pseudomonadati > Pseudomonadota > Alphaproteobacteria > Rhodobacterales > Paracoccaceae > Rhodovulum > Rhodovulum sp. DZ06. The sequence goes on along the minus strand of NZ_JBOCEF010000005.1, from coordinate 148,199 downwards.
ACATTGCCATGCCCGCCCTGCTCGGCCACGAAGCGGCCCCCGGGCTTCAGCGCCTTCGCCACGCCCGCGAAGACGTCCGCGGGGCGGGTCATCCAGTGGAGCGCGGCGTTGGAGAACACGGCGTCGAACGGCGCCTGCTCCGCCGCCCAGGCGGCGAGGTCGTGCCCGTCGACCACGTGGGCGTCGAGGCCCATGGCCTTCGCCGCGGCGATCATGTCCGGGGACGCGTCGACGCCGACCACCTCGGCCCCGGCCTCGGCCAGAACGCGGGTCAGCGGGCCGTCGCCGCAGCCCAGGTCGAGGATCCGCTCGCCCGGCTTCGGGGCCAGCAACTCCACCACCGGCATGCCGAGATCGGAGACGAAGCGTACATTCGCCTCGTAGCGGTCGGCGTTCCAGTGATCGGGTTTGCCGGTCGTGTCGGGCGCGCTCATCCGCCCGCCCCCCCGGAGATGGCCTTGCCCACCAGGTCCAGCAGGTTCACCGAGCCTTGGGTGTAGGCGATCTCGTCCCCCGGCTCGAGCATGAACTCGGACCCGCCGGGGGTGACGGCGACATAGGCGCCGCCCAGCAGCCCCTCGACCGCGATGGCGGCGTCGCTGTCCTCGGGGAGTTGCACCTTGCTGTCGATGGAAAGGGTGGCGACGGCGCGATAGGTGGCGGCGTCGAGGGTCATGTCGCGGATGGTCCCGACCTTCACCCCCGCGATGCGCACGTCGCCGCCCACGGTCAGCCCCTCGGCCTTGCGGAAGGCGGCCGTCAGCTCGTACCGGTCGCCCGAGGAGACGCCGAGATCGGCGGTGCGCGCGGCATACACCAGGAAGCCCCCCGCCGCCGCCAGGACCGCCGCGCCGATCAGCGCTTCCGCCGCATTGTTCGCCATCGCTTGCAATTCCGTTCTGTGATCTGCGCCGCCCTTCGCGCGAAGGGCGCCTGGGTCAGGATATGGACCCCGAACCGGGGCGCGGGCAAGGCCGCGCCGCGACGAAATCCGGGAGGGGCGGCGCGGGGGCCACGCCTCGGGGCGGCGTCCCGGCCTGCAGGAGCGTCGCGCCCCGGGGAAGCGTCCCGCCCCGCAGGAGCGTCGCGCCCCGGCGAAACGCCCCGGCGAAGCGTCCCGCCCGGGGAAGGCCCCCGGCGGCGCCGCGCGCCCCGCGTCCCCCTAGGGTATGCGCCGGGGCGGCCGCGCTTCAAGGCCGGCGCACCGGGATGTGCGCGCGGGGGGCGGCCCGGCCCCGCGCCGCGGCCCCCGCGCCCCCGGCGCCGCCATCCCCGATACGCGACGGCGCGCCCCCGGGGGTCCGGGGACGCGCCGCTCGGGGCCGTCTCGCCGCGCCTGCCGCGCCCGGGAAGGGGCCGCGGGGCGGGGACGTCACTCGGGCTGCCAGGCCTCGTAATCGCCCGAGACCCGCGGGCGGGCCGAGGCGGTGGCGAGCGAGCCCGGCGGGTGGTACGCGCCGTCGACGCCGGTCAGGTTGGCCACGTGGGGCTTTTCCCAGGACTTGTGCGGCAGCGGCTTGTCGGTCGGCGGCTCGTCCCAGGTGAAGTGCAGCCAGCCATGCCAGTCGGCGGGGATGCGCGAGGCCTCGACCACGCCGTTATACATCACCCAGCGGCGCGAGCCGTCATGGTTGCGGTAGTACACGTTGCCCTCGGCGTCTTCGCCGACCTTGGTCCCGTGCCGGGAGGTGAACAGCCGGGTGCCCACGGTCGCGCCGTTCCACCAGGTCAGGTAGCGTTTCAGGAATTCGATCACGTCCGCGTCTCCGCCAGAAGTTCCAGCCTGTCGCCCCGCCGCCCGGGGCCGGGGCGGCCCCCCGGCGGGGGGCGCGTGGCGCCGCCCCGATCCGCGGCCCGGCCCCCGGCGCGCGCCCGGGTCGGGGCGGCGGAGACTCGGCCCGCGCGCGGCAGGCGCGCAAACCCTTTCGCGCCTTCTACCCCTCCGCGCCCGCCCGGTCCAGACGCGCGGCGCCGCAGGGGGCCGGCGCGCGACGGGAGAGCGGCGGGGGAGCGGTGGGGGAGCGGTGGGCGCGGCAGGTGGCGGCGATCCGGCGGCGGCGGCCCGGCGGCAGGGGGCGGCGGGACCCGAGAATCACCCCCGCCGCGCCCCCGCCCGACGCCGCGGCCATAGCGCCCCCAAGGCCGCCGCCCCCCCTCGCGGGAGGCTCCGGGGCGGCTGAAACATGGTTAACGCGGCCGCCGGATGCGAACAATCGCCCTGCGGTCGCGTGCGCCGTTGCGTAAGCTCGCCCTGCCGCGGCAAAAACATCACGACCATCCCCAAGTTGGGTGATGCGCTCGGGAAACGTGTCGCATTCTGCTGCGGGATACGCGGTCCGGCGCGCAGCGGCGAGGGTATTGCCACCTCGGCGCGACAGCGTCCCCCCCAGACGGCCGCGCGGCATCAAGGACGGGGCATGACCTCGAACAGCGGAGACGGATCGGGACGATTCCGCCTCGCCTCGCTTTCGCGCGGGCGCGGCATCCTTCCCACGCGGCCCAGCCCCCTCAGCGCGCCCCGGCGCGTCGAGGCGCCGGCGCCGCTGACTCCGAAACCGGACTGGAGCCCGCATCACCCCTACATGGCGGACCCGTACCCGCCCCGCTTCAAGTCGGTGAAGTTCCTGCGCCAGGACAGCGACCTGATGATCGCCCGCCCCCGCCTGCGGCTGCGCCCGGACGAGGACCGGGAGACGGAATACGTCCTGGCCCACGACTTCTCGGTGACCTTCGACGTGGACGGGCGGGAATGGACGGTGACGGCCCCGGCGGGGATGCTGACCGACCTCGCCACCTCGCGCTGGTTCACCAAGCCGATCCTCGGCCGGGTGGGCCCGCATCTCGAGGCCGCGATCCTGCACGACTACCTGTCCATCGCCTGGCAGGACGTGAGCACCCGCAAGGACCGCGCGCGCCCGCGCAAGGGGGATTTCGAGTTCTCCAACGCGGCGATGATGGCGATGCTCGAGCAGGTCAACCTGCACCCGGTGGTGACCTGGGGGGTGCGCAAGGTGATCACCTCGGAGACCGGCCGCCAGCGGTTCATCGATCCGAACCCCGAGCCGCGCTACGTGAAAGTGCCCCGCGGCGGGGCCTATCCCGACTGACGCGCAACGCCCGCCGCCGGGCGCCCGGCGGCGGGGTGGGTCGACGCACTGCGTCGACGAGCGCGAGGGGGAAGGAGGGGCCGGCGAGGCCCCTCCTTCCCCCTCGCTTCACTTCGTCCCGCGGGCCATCAGCACCGCGACCGCGCAGCTCGCCAGCCGCGCCTTCTCGTCATCCGCCCGGCTGGTGAGGATGATCGGACAGGCCGCGCCGACCACGATCCCCCCGGCTTCCGCGCGGGCGAGGAAGGTCAGCTCCTTCGCCACCATGTTCCCGGCCTCCATGTTCGGCGCCACCAGGATGTCGGCCCGGCCCGCCACCGACCCGGCGATGCCCTTGGTCTTCGCGGCCCCGAGATCCACCGCGTTGTCCATCGCCAGCGGCCCGTCCACCAGCCCGCCGGTGATCTGGCCGCGATCCGCCATCTTCGACAGGATCGCCGCGTCCAGCGTCGAGGGGATCGAGGGCGTCACCGTCTCGACCGCCGACAGAAGGCCCACCTTCGGCTCCTCGATCCCCAGCGCGAGGGCGAGGTCGATGGCGTTCTGCACGATGTCCTTCTTGGTCGCCAGGTCGGGGGCGATGTTGATCGCCGCATCGGTGACGAACAGCAGCTTCTCCCGCCCCGGCACGTCCATGACGAAGACGTGGGAGAGGCGCCGCCCCGCTCGCAGGCCATTCTCCTTGCGCAGGACGGCATGCATCAGGTCGTCAGTGTGCAGGTGCCCCTTCATCAGCGCCTGCGCGCGCCCCTCGCGCACCAGGTCCACCGCGGCCTCGGCCGCCTCGGGGTGATGCGGGGCGGGGACGATCTCCATCCCCGAGATGTCCAGCCCCTCCGCCTTCGCCGCGGCGGCGATGGCGTCCGGGTCGCCCACGAGGATCGGGCGGATCAGCCCCGCCTTCGCCGCGATCACCGGCCCGGCCAGCGCGTCGCCCTTCTCGGGCGCCGCCACCGCCACCGGCATCGGCGCGCCGCCGCCCGCGCGCTCCAGCAGCGCGTCGAAATGCTTGTGGCGCTCCAGCATCAGGTGCGGGGCCTCGACATCGTCGAAGACCAGCTTCTTCGTGGGCGCGCGCACCTCGGCCACGCCCGAGGCGACCTTCACCCCGCCCGCGATCTCGACGCAGGTGTCGAGCAGCACCTCGCCGCCGTCCCGCTTCTCCACCACCTCCACGGAAATGGTCAGCGGATCCCCCGCATGGACGCGGTTATGAAAGTGCAGCTGCTGCCCGAGATACACCGTCCCCGGCCCCGGCAGCAGGTTGCCCAGCACCGAGGAGACGAGCGAGCCGACCCACATCGCGGGCGCGATCGCCTCGGGGTCGCCGTCGCCATCGCCGTCATGCTTGGGCAAGTGCAGCGGGTTCATGTTCCCGCTCGCGTTGGCGAAGACGTAGAAGTCCTCGAGCGTCGCGGTGCGGTTGAGGCTGGCGCGCTGGCCGATTTCCAGCTCGTCCCAGGTCTTGTTCGAGAGTTTCATCGGGCGGTCCCTGTGCCTGCGCGGGCGCTGCGCCGCCCGCTTGAGAGATCATGCTGCATCGCCGCGAAGGAGGGAATGAGGCAGGTCAAGCGGCAGGCCGGTATGCGCCCCCCGCCGCGCCTTCAGCGCCGCCGCGGCGACAGCGCCAGCAGGCCCGAGGCGACCACCACCGCGCAGCCCAGCAGCATCAGCGGGTCGGGCCTCTCGGCGAACAGCAGCGCCCCGAGGCCGATGCCGAACAGCAGCCGCGTGTAGCGAAAGGGCGTGACCGCGGCGACGGCGCCGGTGCGCATCGCGGTCATCAGCGCCGCATAGGCGAAAACCCCCGCCGCCGCGGCGCCGCCGATGCGCGCGAGATCGGCGAGGGGCGGGAGGACCGGCGCCGCCCGCTCCCACGCCAGGCCGTAGACCGCGCCCGCGGCCATGATGGTCGCGAAGCCCCAGAACCCAAGGTGCGCCCAGTGCAGGCTGCGCGGCGCGGCGCGGCTGGCCAGGTCCCGGCCCGCGAAGCCCAGCATCCCCGCGACGGCGATCAGCGTCGCGGCCGAGAAGCTCTCGCCCCCCGGCCGCAGGATCAGAAGCACCCCGACCAGCCCCGCGCCGATCGCCGCCCAGCGCCGCGGGCCGACCCGCTCGCGGAACAGCCAGGCCGCGCCCGCCACCACCACCAGCGGCGTCGCCTGCAGGATCGCGGTGACGGTCGAGAGCGGGATCAGCGCCAGCGCCAGGGTGTAGAACAGCCGCCCCGCCAGCTCGGCCCCGAAGCGCAGCAGCATGGGGCGCGAGGCGACCTCGGGCGGCGCCGGCGGCAGGCCCCGGCGGATCAGCACGACCAGGAACGCGGCCCCGCCGAACAGCCCGAACAGCAGCATCACCTGCGCCACCGGCAGCGTGGCCGCGGCGGCCTTCAGCAACGCGTCCTCGACCGCGAAGCCCGCCATGGCGGCGGTCATCCAGGCGGCGCCGACAAGGTCGTCGCGGCGATCGGCATCGGGGCTTGCAGCGGTCATGCGGCGGGTCCGGGGACGGAAGGGCGGCGAGGCCGCGACGCGAAGGGGCGGCGCCCGGCCGGACGCCGCCCCTGTCGTCCGTGCAGGCTGCGGCGGCTCAGGCGCCGGCGGCCGCGACGATGCCGCCGAAATCGGCCGCCTTCAAGGAGGCGCCGCCGACAAGGCCGCCATCGACGTTCGAGACCGCGAAGATCTCGGCCGCGTTGCCCGGCTTGACCGAACCGCCATAGAGCAGGCGCACGCCCTCCGCGGCCTCGGCCATCTTCTTCACCAGCTCGTCGCGCATGAAGTCATGGACCTCGGCGATCTGCGGCAGGGTCGGGGTGCGGCCGGCGCCGATCGCCCAGACCGGCTCATAGGCCACCACGGTGTTCTCGGCGGTGGCGCCCGGCGGGATCGAGCCGGCGATCTGGTCGCCGATCACGGTCAGCGTCTCGCCCGCGTCGCGCTGGGCCTCGGTCTCGCCCACGCAGATCACGGCCACGAGGCCCGCGCGCCAGGCGGCCATGGCCTTGGCGGCGACGGCGGCGTCGTCCTCGCCATGGTCGGCGCGGCGCTCGGAATGGCCGACGATGACGGCCGCGGCGCCGGCATCGGCCAGCATCTCGGCCGAGACGTCGCCGGTATGCGCGCCCGAGGCGGCCGCGTGGCAGTCCTGCCCGCCGGTCTTCACCGCGGTCCCTTCAAGCGCCGCGGCCATGGCGGCGACCAGGGTCGCGGGGGGGCAGAGCAGCACGTCGCAGTTCGGGGCCGGGTGCTCGGCGGCCAGGGTCTTCGCCTCGGCCAGGGCGGCCTTGAGGCCGTTCATCTTCCAGTTGCCTGCGGCGAGCTTGCGGCGGGTCATGGGCGTCTCCTCGGGTGTTTTTCGGGCCGGGGAGAGGCTTATCAGCCCAGCGCGCGGGGACAAATGGCGCGCGGCGCCGCGGGCGTGGCGAATGCGAAGGGACCCGGGGACGGGGGAAATGCGAAGGGGCCGCGCGCCTTCCCGGCGCGCGGCCCCCTGTCGATGCCGGCTTCGCTTGCGTCGCCGCCCGCGCCCGGAGGCGCCCGGACGCGCCCCGCACGGGCGATCCCGTCCGGGGACGCGCCCTGGATCAGTCCGCGGCGACGCCGCCGGCGGACTTGATGCGGTAGGCGGCCTCGGCCTCGGCCTTCATCTTCTCGCCGCGGGCGACCATCTCCTCGCCGCGGTCCTGCATCTTCTCGCCGCGCGAGACGCGCTTCTTGCCGTCGGCCACCAGGTCGTCGCCATCCTCGATCATCTCGCGGCCCTCGGCGATCATCTCGTCGCCCTCGGACCATTTCGCGCCGATCTCGGCCAGCTCGCCGCCTTCGGACTGCAACCGGCCGCCGAAGCTGTTCGGATCGGGCGCGGTGGAGCAGGCGCCGAGAGCGGTCAGGGCGCCGAGGGCGGCGAGGGCGGAAAGGGTCTTCATCAGATCGGGCCTCCGGGGCCTTGGGCATGGCCGCGGCGCGGGATGCGCGCGGTCGTCACGGGGAAGTCAAATGGCGCGTGAATGCGTGAAATCAAGCGCCCCCGGATGGCGCGGCGGCGGCGGACATGCTTTGCTCGGCGCCCTGGACCTGAACCGAAGACGGGACGCGCCGCGTGAGACTGTTTCGAATTCCGGCCGCGCTCTGCCTCGGCGCCCTCGCGCTGTCGGGCTGCGGGCCGCAGACCGTCGCGGGCGGGGCCGCCGCCCCCGCGGCGCCGGTCGCCGAAGCCGCTCCCGACGCCCCCCGCGCCGCGCCCGAAGGGGTGCTGCCGAGGCTGCGGACCCACCCGCTCTCGCCCGACGCCACCGGGGACCCGGCGCGCAACGACGCGCTGGCCGCAAGGCTGCGCGCCCGCGCCGCCGCGATGAGCCCGGCGCTGAACCGCCCCGAGATCGCCTTCGCCGCCCATTCCGCCGCGCAGCTCGATTTCGACAGCGCGCTGGCCCGGCGCGACGGGGACGCGCTGCGCGCCGCCGACGCCGCGATGCGCGCGGCCGAGCGGGAGATGGCGGCGATCCCCGACGGCTACCGCGCGGCGGACCCGCGGGGCGGACTGCCCTGGGCCGGGAACGGTCCCGCGATCACGGCCGCGCTGGGGCTGCGCAGCGCCCTGCGCCGCTACGCCGCCGTCGCCCTGCTGGACCGCGCGCAGGAGGAAGCCGCCCGCGCCGCGCTGATCGCCGCCGCAGGGCGCGTGGCGGGCGCCGCCGCCGCGCCGGTCGACCGGGGCGGCGCCTGGCGGGTCGCCGTCAGCGCCCTCGCCGGGGTGCAGCTGCGCGACTGGAGCGCCGAACGCGAGGCGGAGCAGGAGGAGATGCTGAGACGGGCCGAGGCCGCCTTCGCCGCCGCCGGAACCCCCTTCGCGCGGCAGGAACTGGCCAACACCCGCCTCACCCGCGCGCTGATGCTCTCCGAGCGCGCGGCCCGCGCGCGCTCCCCCGCCGCGCTGGCCGAGGCGCGCCTGGCGCTGGCCGCCGTGCCGAAAGCCGACCTCGCCCCCGACGGGCAGGCGGTGCGCGACGTCGCCCTCGCCCGGACCATGTTGCAGGAGGCCGGCGCCTCCCCCGGCCGCGCGACGCTGCGCGAGGCCGAGGCGCTGACCGCCGCGGCGATGACCCGGGCCGAGGCGCTGAGCCCGCTGCTGCTGATCCAGGCGCTGCAGATCCGCGGCGTCGCCGTCTCGGCCCGCGCGATCGAGGAGCGGGACGCGGCGCTGCTGGCCAAGGCGCTGGCGGCGCTGAACCGCGCGCTCGAGGTCGCGGACCCGAAGGACCCGCAGCTCGCCGCCATGCGCCCGCAGCTGCGCTACCAGCTGGGGCGCGCCTACGGGGTGAAGGCGGACCTGTCGCGGGGTCTGGACGGGATCGCCGACGTCTCGTCGCTGCCGCTGTCGGCCTGGCACTGCGCCGCGGCGGCCGAAGCGCAGGCCGCGCCGGGGCGCGAGGCGCAGCGGATGCGCGCGCGCTGGTGCGAGGCGAAGGGGCGGATGCGGCTGGCGACCGAGGGGGGCGAGCACGCGCAGGTTCCCCTTGCGCGCGCGGCGGCCGAGGAGGTGCGCAGGCTCGCGCGCGGGCGCGACGACGCGCTGGCGCAGGAGGCCGACGCGATGCTCGACCTGCTGCGGATGATGGGGACGGGCGGCACGCCGCCGCCGGGGCTGTCGCTCAGCCGTTCTCGGCGAACTTGACCGATTCGCCGCAACCGCAGGCGTCGACGACATTGGGGTTGTTGAACACGAACCCGGATTCGAGCAGCGAGACCTTGTAGTCGATCTCGGTCCCGAACAGGAACATCTGCGCCATCGGGGCGATCATCACCCTTGCGCCGTCCTGTTCGATCACCTCGTCATGGGGGGCGATCTCGGTCGCTTCCTCCATGGTGTATTCCATGCCCGCGCAGCCGCCTTTCTTGACGCCGATGCGCAGGCCCTTCACGTCGCCCGCGTCTTTCTGCATCAGCCTGGCGATGCGCGCGGCGGCGGCGGGGGTGAGGGTCACGGGCGATTTGCCGGGGATCCCGAACATGGGCTCGGCTCCTGTCATGGCGGAAGGGGTGCTTGCGGTGCAAAATATGACTCCGCGGCGCCATGTTCAAGCGGCCCCGGGGCCGCGGGGCGTCACGAAACCGTCGCTGGACGGGCGCCGGGCGGCGCGGGATGACGGGGGCGACGGGGCCGAGGCGCCCCGCGGGACGGGGGATCGGCGATGCAGCGGGGCGCAGGGATGGACGGCGCAGGAACGGGCGGCGCAGGGACTGACAGCGCAGGGACGGGCGGAACCGGGACGGGCCGCGAGGGTTTCGTCGCCATTTTCCTCGCCTTCCTGCGCCTCGGGCTGACGGCCTTCGGCGGCCCGGTCGCGCATATCGGCTTTTTCCGGGAGGAATTCGTCGCCCGCCGCGGCTGGCTGTCCGAGGCGCGTTACGCGGAACTGGTGGCCCTGTGCCAGGTGCTGCCCGGCCCGGCCTCCTCTCAGGTCGGCTTCGCGCTGGGGCTGATGCGCGGGGGATGGCGCGGGGCGGCGGCGGCGTTCCTGGGGTTCACCCTGCCCTCGGCGCTGGCGCTGGCGCTGTTCGGCGCGGCGGTGGCCGGGGCGGCGGATCCGGGGGCCGGGTGGCTGGTGGGGCTGAAGGCGGCGGCGGCGGGCGCGGTGGCGGCGGCGCTCTGGGGCATGGCGCAGGGGCTGGCGCCGGACCGGGCGCGGCGGACGCTGGCGCTGGCGGCCGCCTGCGTCGCGGCGCTGGCCCCGGGGGTGTGGGGACAGCTCGGCGCCGTGGCGCTGGGGGCCGCGGCGGGCCTCGCGCTGCGCCAGGGCGCGGCGGCGGGCGGGGACGGGCGGCTGCTGCCGGTGTCCCGCGCCGCCGGGACCGCGGCGCTGGCGGGATTCGCGGCGCTGCTGCTGGGGCTGCCGCTGCTGGCGGGGCTCGGGGAAGGCTGGGCGCTGGCGGACGGCATCGCCCGCGCGGGCGCGTTAGTCTTCGGCGGCGGGCACGTGGTGCTCCCGCTGCTGCAGGCCGAGGTGGTGGAGACCGGCCTCGTGCCCGCCGAGACCTTCCTTGCAGGCTACGGCGCGGCGCAGGCGGTCCCGGGGCCGCTCTTCACCATCGCGAGCCACCTTGGCGCGGCGGTCTCGGGCGCCTCGGGGGCGGTCATCGCCACGCTGGCCATCTTCGCGCCCGGCTTCCTGCTGCTGGTCGGCGCCGCGCCGTTCTGGGAGGGGATCCGCACCCGCGCCCCCGCCCGCCACGCGCTGGCCGGGATCAATGCCGCCGTCGTGGGCCTGCTGCTCGCCGCCTTCTGGGACCCGGTGCTGGTGACCGCGGGCGCGACCCCGGCGGGGTTCGCGCTGGCGCTGGCCTCGGGCGCGGCGATGGGGATGTGGAAGCTGCCCCCGGCCCTCGTGGTCCTCGGCGCCGCGGCGCTGGGACAGGGGGCGGCGCTGGCGGGGCTGCTCTGAAACGCAGACGGCGCGCCCCGGGGGGGCGCGCCGCGTGTCAGGTCGGGCGCGGCGCGCCGTCAGATGAAGCCCAGCTCCAGCTTCGCCTCGTCCGAGAGCATGTCCATGCCCCAGGGCGGCTCCCACACCAGGTTGACGTTGACCGTGCGCACGCCGGGGATCGGCTCGACCGCATCGACGATCCAGCCGGGCATCTCCCCCGCCACCGGGCAGCCGGGGGCGGTCAGGGTCATGTCCACGTCGACATCCGAGTCGGCGTTGATCTCGATCCGGTAGATCAGCCCGAGATCATAGATGTTCACCGGGATCTCGGGGTCGTGGACCGTGCGGATCGCCTCGACCACGCTGTTGAACAGCGGGTGATCGTCCGAGAACGGGCCCAGCATCGCCTCGCCCTCGGCAGGTCCGTCGGTGTGGCTTCCGTCCATGGCGGGATTCCTGATAGTTGGGGTCGGATTTGCCTGACATATAGAAAGCATGGGGCCCCGCGTCCAGCGCAGTCGGCCCCGCCTGCCGCGACGCGGCGGCTTTGACACCGGCCCCGGCGCGGCTTACGCCCTGATCCGACCGCCGATGGAAGGAACCGCCATGTCCCGCTTCAGCTTCGAGGTGCACGCCAAACAGGGCCGCGCCCGCACCGGCCGCATCGACACCCCGCGGGGCGAGATCCGCACCCCCGCCTTCATGCCGGTCGGCACCGCCGCCACCGTCAAGGCGATGCTGCCCGAAAGCGTGCGCGCCACCGGGGCCGACATCCTGCTGGGCAACACCTATCACCTGATGCTGCGTCCGACGGCCGAGCGGATCGCCCGCCTCGGCGGCCTGCACACGTTCATGGGCTGGGAGCGGCCGATCCTGACCGATTCCGGCGGCTTCCAGGTCATGTCCCTCGCCGACCTGCGCAAGCTGACCGAGGAAGGCGTGTCCTTCAAATCCCATATCGACGGCTCCAAGCACATGCTCTCGCCCGAGCGGTCGATGGAGATCCAGAAGCTCCTCGGCTCCGACATCGTGATGTGCTTCGACGAATGCACGCCCTACCCGGCGGAGAAGGACGTGGCGGCGACCTCGATGCGCCTGTCGATGCGCTGGGCGCAGCGGTCGCGCGACGCGTTCGGCGACCGGCCGGGCCACGCCCTGTTCGGCATCCAGCAGGGCAGCACCTTTGAAGACCTGCGCGGCGAAAGCTCGGAGGCGCTGCGCAAGATCGGCTTCGACGGCTACGCCATCGGCGGGCTGGCGGTGGGCGAGGGGCAGGAGGAGATGTTCAAGGTCCTCGACTACGCCCCCGGCCTGCTGCCCGAGGACAAGCCGCGTTACCTGATGGGCGTGGGCAAGCCCGACGACATCGTCGGCGCGGTGCAGCGAGGGGTGGACATGTTCGACTGCGTGCTGCCCAGCCGCTCGGGGCGCACCGGGCAGGCGCTGACCCGGATGGGCGCGGTCAACATCCGCAACGCGCGGCACGCGGACGACCCGCGCCCGCTCGATCCCGAATGCAGCTGCCCCACCTGCACCGGCTGGTCGCGCGCCTACCTGCACCACGTCAACAAGGCGCAGGAGATCATCGCCTCGATGCTGCTGACCTGGCACAACCTGCATTACTACCAGGAGCTGATGCAGGGCCTGCGGGACGCCATCGCCGCCGGGACGCTGGACGATTTCGTCGCCGCCTTCCACGCGCGGCGGGCCGAGGGGGACATGCCGCCCCTCTGAGCAGGCGCAAGGCTGCAGGCCGCCCCGGCGCAGGGGGCGGCGCATGACGGGCGGCCGGGCGGCCGGGGCTCCTGCCCCGGCCGTCCTGCGTTCGGGGCGCCCCCGCCCGCCCCTTCGCCGCCCCCCCGGCAGGCCCCCGGCAAGCCCCCGCGCACAGTTTGTCGCAGCGCGGCGCCCGTGCTTTCAACGACTTGCGCGCTGTCCCTTGAAATTTCGCGCAATTCAATGCGCCGTGGGTCAGCCTTCCTAAAACAGTGCGGCGCAGATTGCCCCCGTCGCGACCGACTGGACGGGAGGGGGGCGATGCCCGCCGAAAGCGACTTGCAGATCCGACGGAGCGGCCATCTCGACCTCGCCGCCTGCGCCCCGTTGGCCGAGGAGCTGGGCGCCCATCTCTCCCTGCCCGGCGCGCGGATCCATCTCGACCTCGACGACTGCCCCTCGGTCGGCCTCGGGCCGCTCCAGGTGATCGTCGCGGCCATGCACGAGGCGCGGGCCCGCGGCGCCGGCCTGTCCGTCTCGGCCCCCGCGGGGGGCGCGGTGGCCGCCGCGCTCGACCGCGCCGGCTTCACCGCCGCCGACGAGACGCCCGTCATCACCGACGAAACCTGGCGCGGCCTCGCGCCGCTCGACTGAATTTCAGACCGAAGGAGATCGCGCAAGGGACGCACGGTCCTCGCCATCGACGATTCCGCGTCGCTTCGAAACATGATCCGCGCGACCCTCGGGGGCCGCCGGCTATGACGTCATCCTCGCCGCCGACGGGCGCGAGGGGCTGAAGGCCGCGCAGGGCCGCCCCGTGAACGCGGTGCTGACCGACCTCAACATGCCGGTGATGGGCGGGATGGAGTTCATCCGCCATTACCGCGCCGCCCCCGGCTCCAAGGGCGTGCCCGTGGTGGTCCTGACCACCGAGACCGACGACGCGCTGAAGCGCGAGGCGCGGGCCGCGGGCGCCACCGGCTGGCTGGCCAAGCCCTTCGACCAGGGCAAGCTGCTGGACGTGATGCGCAAGGTGCTCGGCTGATGGCGTCGGACGACGCCGAGGCGATCTTCCTCGAGGAAGCGGCGGAGCTGCTGGAGGCGCTGGAGCAGGCGCTTCTGGACCTGCGCGAGCGGCCCGGCGACATGGACCTGGCGAACGCCGCCTTCCGCGCGCTGCACACCTTCAAGGGCTCCGGCGCGATGTTCGGCTACACCCGGCTCGCAGCCTTCATCCATGATTTCGAGACCGCCTTCGACCAGGTGCGGACCGGCGCCGCGCAGGTGACCGAGGCGCTGGTCGCCGTGTCGCTCGAGGCGCGCGACCTCGCCGCCACGCTGGTGGCCGAGGGCGCGGGCGCGGCCCCCGAAGACGGCGCGGCCGAGGCGGAGGGCGCGCGGATCCTCGCCCACCTGCGCGCCGCCCTGGGGACCGACGCGGCCCCGGCGGGCGGCGAAGACGCCGCGGCCGCGCCGGGCGGGACCGCGCCGGGCGCCCCGGACGCGCCCGGCCCGCTGCGCCTGCGCTTCCGCCTCGCGCCCGACAGCCTGGTCAATGGCTGCGACCCGCTGCTGCTGCTCGACGAGCTGCGCGAGCTCGGCGCCACCGACATCCGGGCCGACCTGTCGGGGATCCCGACGCTGCCCGCCCTCGACCCCGACGCCTGCGTCACCGGCTGGGAGATGCTGCTGCCCCCCGGGATCGACGAGGCGCGGGTGCGCGACGTCTTCATGTTCGTCGAGGAAGGCATGACGCTGGAGCTGGCCCCGGCCCGCCCCGCCCCCGACGCCGCCGACGCCGACGCGCCGATGGACACGCCCGCGCGGGCTCGGGACGGCGCCCCCGCAATCCCCGCCGCGCCCGCCGCCGCCCCGCCCCGCCGCGCGGCGGCCGAAAGCGCCCCGGCCGAGGTCGGCGGCGGCACGGTCCGCGTTCCGGCCGAGCGGCTGGACGAGATGATGGACCAGATGGGCGAGCTGGTGATCGCCCAGGCCCGCCTCAACCGGATCGCCGAGCGGTCCTCGGACCCCGCCCTCAAGGCCGTGGCCGAGGAGATCGAGCGCCTCGCCGCGGGCCTGCGCGATTCCACCATGGGCATCCGCATGGTGCCCATCGGGTCCCTGTTCGGCCGCTTCCGCCGCCTGGTGCACGACCTGTCCGACACCCTCGGCAAGCCCATCGCGCTGGAGATGTCGGGCGGCGAGACCGAGCTCGACAAGACCATGATCGAGCGGCTCGCCGACCCGCTGGTCCACCTGATCCGCAACGCCGCCGACCATGGCGTCGAAGCCCCCGAGGCGCGCGCCGCGGCGGGCAAGCCCGAAACCGGGACCATCCGCCTGTCGGCCGAATATGTCGGCGCCGAGGTGATGATCCGCATCAGCGACGACGGCGCCGGGCTCGACCCCGCCCGCATCCGCGCCAAGGCCGAGGCCGCGGGGCTGATCGACCCCGGCGCGGAGCTGCCCGAGGCGGCGCTGCACCGGATGATCTTCGAGCCCGGCTTCTCCACCGCCCAGCAGGTCACCTCGCTTTCCGGCCGCGGCGTCGGCATGGACGTGGTCAAGCGCACCATCGAGGGGCTGCGCGGCGCCATCGACGTCGACTCGGGCCCCTGGCGCGGGACCTCGGTCACCCTGCGCCTGCCGCTGAAGCTGGCGATCATCGACGGGCTGCTGGTGGGCGTGGGCGGCGAACGCTACGTGATCCCCCTCGCCGCGGTCGAGGAATGCGTCGCGCTTCCGCACGAGGCGCGGGGCGGCGGCGACGGGGCCGATTTCCTCAACATCCGCGGCGCGCTGGCGCCGTTCCTGCGGCTGCGCGAGCTGTTCTCGGTCTCGGCCCCGCCGGACCTGTGGCAGAAGGCGGTGGTGATCCGGTCGGGCGACCGCCGGGTCGGCCTCGCCGTCGACCAGGTGCTGGGCGCCAGCCAGACGGTGATCAAGCAGCTCTCGCCGCTGCACGCGCGCCTGCGCCTGTTCTCGGGCGCCACCATCCTCGGCGACGGCTCCGTCGCCCTGATCCTCGACATGCTGCAGCTGATCGAACTCGGGCGCACGCTCGAGGCGCCCGAGCCGCCGCGGCGATCCGGCCCGGCGGAGGAAGCGGCATGACCGGCACGACCGAAACCCGGCCCGGCGGCGACGAGCCGACGGGCGCGCAGGTGGTCACGATGCTGATCGGCGACCAGCTCTTCGCCATCGACGCCATGCGGGTGCGCGAGATCATCGACCCCGCCGGGGTCACCCGCGTGCCCACCGCCGACCCGTTCTGCGAGGGGCTGATCAACGTGCGCGGCGCGGTCGCCCCGCTGGTGGATTTCCGCGTGCCCTTCCGCATGGAGCGGCGCCCGGCGGGCCCAGACGCGCGGATCGTCGTGCTCGACCTGCGGGTCGGGTCCGAGGACCTGAGCGTCGGGCTCCTCGCCGACAAGGTGCTGGACGTCGCGGTGATCGACGACGCCCGGGTCGACCCGCCGCCCGACGTCGGATCCCGCTGGCCGCCGCATTGCGTGCGCGGCATCGGGCGGCACGAGGGCGCCTTCGTGGTCCTGCCGCATCTCGAGAACATCTTCGCGTCCTCCGCCCATGGCGGCGTGCAGGGCGCGGCGCAACATTCCTGAAGGACTTCCTCCCATGCGCTTCACGCTCAAGGCCAAGCTCGGCCTCGCCTTCGGCCTCGTCATCCTGCTCGCCGGGTCGGGCATGTTCCTCGCGATCTCGCGGCTCGGCGACCTCAACGCCGCCATGACCCGGGTGGTCGAACGCGACGCCTACCTGATGGAGGTCGCGGCCGAGATGCAGATCAAGCAGCTGCGCGCCCAGCGCGACCTGCGCGGCCACATCCTGGCCGACACCGTCGCAGACCGGCGCACCTACGAGGCCGCCTATGACCAGGCGCTGCGCGACGTCGAGGCCGCCTATGCCGAGGCCCTGCGCCTGACCACCGAGGAGGGCCAGCGCGCCCTGTCCGAGATGCGCCGCTACTGGGAGGAGCTGGGCCGGATCAATGTCGAGGTGCTCGAGTTTTCCAAGGACGGCCGCGCGGCCGAGGCGAAGGTGAAGCTGAACGAGGAAGGCAAGCGCGCCTGGCTCGGGATGCTCGGCTCGCTCGACGAATTCTCGGCCCGCCAGAAAACCCTGATGAAAGAGGCCGCGGTCAGCGCCGACGAGGGGTATGAGCAGAGCCGCATGATCCTGATCTCCGTGCTCCTCGGCTCCGCCGTCATCGGCGCCGCGGCGGCCTTCTGGATCGTCATGTCCATCTCCCGCGCGCTGCGCGGCGCGCTGGAGCTGACCGACGCCGTGGCCGCGGGCGACCTGTCGGCCGAGGCGCGGATCCACGGCGACGACGAGATTTCCGACGTCATCCACTCGATGAACCGCATGACCGCCCGCCTGCGCGAGGTGGTCGGCGAGGTGACCTCGGCCGCCCGCAACGTCGCCTCCGGCTCCGAGGAGATGTCCTCGACCGCCGAGCAGGTGAGCCAGGGCGCGGCCGAGCAGGCGAGCTCCTCCGAGGAAGCGTCCTCGTCGATGGAGGAGATGGCGAGCACCATCAAGCAGACCGCCGACAACGCCGCCCGCACCGAGGAGATCGCGCGCAAGTCGGCCGACCATGCCCGCGATTCCGGCGAGGCCGTGGGCCGCGCGGTCGAGGCGATGAAGACCATCGCCGAGAAGATCCTGGTGGTGCAGGAGATCGCGCGCCAGACCGACCTTCTGGCGCTCAACGCCGCGGTCGAGGCGGCCCGGGCGGGCGAGCACGGGCGCGGCTTCGCGGTCGTCGCCTCCGAGGTCCGCAAGCTGGCCGAGCGCAGCCAGAGCGCGGCGGCCGAGATCTCGGGCCTGTCGGCGGACACCGTCGGCGCCGCCGAGGCGGCCGGGGAGATGCTGGGCCAGCTGGTGCCGGACATCCTGCGCACCTCGGAGCTGGTCGAAGACATCTCGGCCGCGACGCGCGAGCAGACCATGGGCGCGGGCCAGGTGAACACCGCCGTCCAGCAGCTCGACAAGGTGACCCAGCAGAACACCGCCGCGGCGGAGGAGATGTCGGCCACCGCCGAGCAGCTGGCCAGCCAGGCCGAGCAGCTGCAATCCGCGATCGGCTTCTTCCGCGTCGCCGGCGGCCAGGAGACCCGGCGCGCCGCGCCGCGCCCCCGCGCCGCCGCCGCCCGCGGCCCGGTCCGCAAGGCCGCTTCCCGTGCGGCCAACGCGGCCCATGCCGCCCCCAGCCGCGGCGGCTTCGCGCTGGATCTCGGCGACGGCGAGGATGAGCTCGACGCCCAGTTCGAGCGCGCCGCCTCGGGCAAGGGCCGCGCGGCATGAGCGGGTTCGACCTCTCCCTCGACGCGCCCGGTGCGCGGCGCGGGAACGGCGGCGCGGCGCCGGCCGGTCCGGGCCCGGATGACGGGTCCGGCGAGGACGGCCCCCGCGATGACGGGATCCGCGATGACGGGCAGTTCGTCACCCTCGGCGTGGACGGCGACACCTACGCCGTCCCGGTCGAGCGGGTGCAGGAGATCCTCGACCTGCGCCCCGTCGCCCGCCTGCCGCGCAACGCCTCGGCCATGCTGGGGATGATCGACGTGCGCGGCCGCTCGGTCCCCGTGGCCGACCTGCGCGCGCTGCTCGGCCTCGGCTGCGGGATGGATGACCACGACACCCGGATCCTGGTCCTCAGCCTGTCCGACGGGCGGGTGGCCGGGCTCAAGACCGACCGGGTCTACGAGGTCGCCGCCCTCGACCGCGGCGCGCTGGAGCGGCCCCGCGGCGACGGCCCGCGGATGGACGCGGTGGCCGGGATCGGCCGCCGCGACGGCGCCTTCGTCGCCGTGCTCGACGCCGACCGCCTGCTCGGCCGCGAAATCGCGACCTTCGGCGCCTCCGGGCGCTGACGGCCGCCCCATTGCCGCGACCGCGTTCAACCCGGGTCTTCCAGAGATGACGATGCTTCACGACGACCGGCTTTCGCCCGAGGATTTCGCGCGCGTCTCCGCGCTGGCGCAGCAGGAGACGGGGATCCAGCTGCCCCCCTCCAAGCGGGTGATGCTGGAGGGACGGCTGCGCCGCTGCGCCCGCGACGCGGGGGCGACCTCGCTGTCCTCCTGGTGCGCGGGGGTGCTGTCCTCGGGGCGCGGCGGGTCCGAGTGGCGGCGGCTGATCGACGCCGTCACCACCAACAAGACCGATTTCATGCGCGAGCCGGCGCATTTCGAGCTGCTGCGCACCCGCATCGTGCCCGAGCTTCTGCGCGGGCGCGCCCGGCGGCTGAAGGTCTGGAGCGCGGCCTGCTCCACCGGCGCCGAGCCGTGGTCCATCGCAATGACCCTGGGCGACCTGAAGCAGGACGGCGCGCAGGAGTTCGACTTCGCGATCCTCGGCACCGACATCTCGGAACAGGCGCTGCGCCGCGCCGCGCAGGGCATCTACCCGAGCCAGGAGACCGCGCCCGTCGCCCCCCTGACCGCGAACCGCTGGCTGCGCCGCGGCCGCAGCGGCGACATGGCCGGGCAGGTGCGCATCGCGGCCGAGCTGCGCCGCCGCGTGTCCTTCGCGCGCATCAACCTGATGGACGACCGCTACCCGGTGGACGACGACGTCGACGTGATCTTCCTGCGCAACGTGCTGATCTATTTCGACCGCGAGACGCAGGGCCGCGTGATCGGCCGGCTGCTGCGCCACCTGCGCCCCGGCGGCTGCCTGCTGCTGGGCCATGCCGAACCCTATGTCGGCCCGTAAACGCGGTCGAAACCATCGCGCCCGCATCCTTTCGCAAGCACAGGACGGAGGGGGCGGCATGAACGCGCCGACGCGGGGAGCCGGGCCGATCCGGGTGCTGATCGTCGATGACAGCGCCTCCATGCGGCAGGCGCTGACGCGGATCGTGGAAGCTGACCGGCGGCTCGAGGTGATGGCCACCGCGGCCGATCCCTATGTCGCGGCCGACCGGATGCGGCGCGAGGCGCCGGACGTGATCCTGCTGGATCTCGAGCCGCCGCGCATGGACGGCGTCACCTTCCTGCGCAAGCTGATGGCCCAGCGCCCCACCCCGGTGGTGATCTGCTCGAGCCTCGCGGCCGAGGGGTCGGTCCCGTTGATCGAGGCGCTGGAGGCCGGGGCGGTGGACGCCATCGCCAAGCCGCAGGCGGGCGGGACCCGCAGCCTCGAGGAACAGGGCGCGGCGATCCGCCAGGCCCTGGTCGGGGCGGCCTGCGCGCGGCTCGGCGGTGCGGAACGGCGCAGCGGGGCCGAGCGGCGCGGCCCGGCGCAGCACGCCCCGCCCGAGCCGAAGCTGCGGGTGGAGCGCATCATCCCGACGATCCCGGACGGCAAGCTCGCCGGTCATGTCGCGCGCATCCCGCCGACGCCGCCGGTGCTGTGCATCGGCGCCTCGACCGGCGGCACCGACGCGCTGCAGGTGCTGCTGCGCGGGATGCCCGCCGACGCGCCCGGCATGGTCATCGTCCAGCACATGCCCGAGCATTTCACCGCCACCTTCGCGCGGCGGCTCGACGCCATCTCCGCGATGACGGTGCGCGAGGCGCGCGACGGCGACACGCTGGCGCCCGGCCTCGCGCTGCTCGCCCCCGGGGCGCTGCACATGGCCCTGCGCCGCTATGACCGCGCCTACCGCGTCGCGGTGTTCGACGGACCGCCGATCTCGCGCCACCGCCCGTCGGTGGACGTGCTGTTCCGCTCGGCCGCCTATGCCGCGGGGCCCAACGTGGGCGCCGCGATCCTGACCGGCATGGGCGACGACGGGGCCGAGGGGATGCTGGACCTGCACCGCTGCGGGGCCCGCACCCTGGCCCAGGACGAGGCGAGCTGCGTCGTCTACGGCATGCCGCGCGAGGCGCTGGAGCGCGGCGGCGCGCAGCGGTCGATCCCGCTCGACCGCATCGCCGGGGCGCTGCTCTCCGAGGCGGGCCGGGCCAGGGCGGTCGCCGGGCGATGAGGGGACGCGCCGTGTCAGCGCAGCCCGCGCCCGGGCGGCCCGCATCCATGCCCCCCGGCCCGCGGGCCGAGGCGATCGACGCCGCCCGCCGGCTGGTGGACGAGGGCTACGCCGCGGCGACCGAGCCGCTGGTGGACGCCACCATCGCCGTCAGCGGCGCGCTGGAGTCGTTCCGCGCGCTGTCCGAGGAGGCGCGGCAGACCCCGCTCGCCGCCCTGTCCGGCGCGATCGGCGAGATCCGCGCCGCGGCGGAGACCATGGACGCCCACGGCGCCGACGGGGTGCGGGCCGGGCGCGCGCTGCGCGCCACGCTCAAGACCGCCGACGATGCGCTGACCGAGCTGCGCCGCGTCGCCCGGACCATCGACATCGTCGCCCTCGGCGCCCGCGTGGCCGCCGCGCCGCTGCCGCTCGGGGCCCGCCTGCGCGCGATCTACACCCGGGAGATGAGCGAGGCCGCCGCCGAGCTCTCCGCCTCCGCCGCGCGGGTCGAGGAAGCCCGCGCAGGGCTCGCCGCCGCGATGGAGGAGGTCGAGGCCCTGGCCGGGCGGCTCGGCGCGCTGCGCCTGATCGCCGTCGCCCCGGCGCTGGACCGCGCGCTCGAGGGGCTGCGGGCCCATGCCGAGGACGCCCGCGCCCGTGACGGCGCGCGCAAGACCTCGGCCGAGCGGGCGCTGAAGGGCCTCTCCAACCTGATGAGCGCGCTGCAGATCAGCGACGCGGTCTCGCAGCGCCTCGACCACATGGCCGGGCTGCTGCGCCGGGCCGAGGAGGAGGACCTGCCCCCCGCCGCGATGGCGACGGCCAAGGCGCTGGCCGACGGCATGATCGCCGTCGCCGCGGCCGAGTTCGCGGACCGCCGGGCGGACTGGCGGGACGCGGCGGCGGTGCTGCGCGACACGCTGGCCGGCGAGGCCGCGCGGGCCGCCTAGGGCGCCCCGTCCGAGGCCGGGGCCACCGCCGCGATGGCCGAGGGGCTGCGCCGGGCCGAGGACCGGCTGACCGCGGGCCGCGCCGAATACGCGCGGCTCGGCGACGCCAACGCGCGGCTGGAACAGGCGGTGCAGGGCATTTCCGGGCGCCTGTCGCACCTGCGCCGGGCCGAGCGCCGGATCCAGACGCTGAGCGTCAACGCCGCGATCAGCTGCGCGCGGGCCGGGCCGGACGGGCGCGCGCTGATGGTGATCTCGAACGAGATGGCGGAGTTGACGACGTGGGTGCGTGACAAGTCCGCCGCCGCCGCCACGACGCTGGAACGGACCGCCGCCATGGCCGCGGCGCTGATCGGCGCCGACGCCTCGGCGGCGGCGGACCAGCTGGAGCAGGCCTGCCGCAGCGCCGCCGACCTGCTGGAGAGCCTCGAGCGGCATGTCGGGGAAACCGGGCGGCGCGGGGCCGACGCGGCCGCCGGCGTGGCGACCGTGGTCGCGGCGCTGGACGGGCTCGGACCCGCGGCGCGGCCCGCGCATGACGCTGTGGCGGCGCTGGCCGACGAGGCCGCGGCGCGGGACCTGGTTCCGCCACGCGGCGGCGCCGCGGACGAGGCGATGGGCGACTGGTTCGCCGCCCGCCGCGCCGAGCTGTCGATGGAGTCGGAGCGCCGGGCCTTCGACGCGCTGCTGGAAGGCGCCCTGGCGGGCTGACCGCCGGGGCGGGGCGAGGGGAGGCGGGGTCGGCGCAGGCC